>QQUB01000154.1 GCA_008501835.1 Bacteroidota bacterium | reverse complement strand
CAACTGGCTGATGGAGGCTAATGTCATTGGCAAACTGGTCTATTCCAATGCAGTCTGCTCGGAATATACGCTGATCGATGAAGATACGATCGAAAAGTACCATAAGCGAAATATGCAGGTTGGTTGCTTCACCCTCTACCCTTTGATGCCGGGGGAAATTCCTGATGACAAAAAAGCCCTTTACAGCAAAGAAGTGAAAAGGCTGGCAGCATTAGGAGTGGACTGGATTGAGACTGATCAACCGGAGCTGGTGTGGAAGGATTTGAATGGATGAGAGAACCTATAACCGATAGATATTCAAATAATTAAAAATTTCCTGCCATGAAAAAACTATTCTGGATGTTGATTATTGCCCTGTTATCGGCAACTACTATCCAAGCACAAACCGTTGAAGAGATCCTCAATAATTATTTCGAAAACATTGGAGGAAAGGATAAGTGGGCCAATATCAAGAGTATGAAAATCGAAGGTACAATGAGCATGCAAGGAATGGATTTACCGCTCACCGTATACTCAAAAGCTCCTAATAAGGAATATGTCGAGATGTCTGTGATGGACAAAACCATCATCGAGGCATTTGACGGAGAGTCGAGTTGGAGGGTTAACCCTTTCATGGGAGGAACAGAACCACAAAAGGGAACTCCAGAAGAAACCGAAAAAGCCTCAAAAGAGCAATTTCAAAATGAATTTATCAACTACAAAGACAAAGGTCATACCATCACTTTAGAAGGAAAAGAAGAAATTGAAGGAACACTGTGCTTCAAACTCAAAATGGTGAAGGTGACCGGGGAAGAGGAAATTCACTTCTTCGATGAAGAAACTTATGTCCCCATCATGATACGTACTACTATTACACAAGAAGGTTTTATGAAAGGTAAGATTGCAGAAACATATTTTAGCGATTATGACGAAGTGGGTGATGGCTTAATTATGGCCATGTATACCGAGTCAAAAATGGATGGTCAAACCCTTCAGAAAATGACGATCGAAAAGGTAGAGATCAATCCGGAAATTGATGACTCACAATTCACTATGCCGGAGTAATCACCTCCAAAAAGGGATTTATCCGGTTTAAAACCGCCGGCTTTCAATTTTCCTAATTAGGCTTAATTCTCATCAAGCGCAGGGTGATCTGAATTATTCTTGAATTGACACAGGTTTAAGATTTTCTGAGGCCTGATTCCTGTTCCATGGAAGTAAGGCTATGAACATTCTTAAATAACAATTATCGGTGACCGCAGAATAGATCAGGCCTGAAAAAACCACCAGTAAAACAACCAATGATAAAGGTGAATGGAAAATAAAATTCCCTATCAGGAAAATTCCCAGTAGCAGTCCAAGGGCTAATCGAAATTGCCGGTCAACTGTCCAGACAGAACTATCCGGTACGGATTCTTCCACAATATGGACTATTTGATGTTGCATCAAAGTAACATTGTTAAACCCGTGATCCTCAAGCATGGACTTCACTTTCTCTGCTCTGTTTCCGCTAAAGCAAACGAGGCCAATTGCGTGATTCCTAAAGGGTTGGAAATTTGATGGACTAAATTCATTGGACGGCAGGTTGATCGCCCCGGGATAGGACCCCTCCAGGAATTCCCTGCTGGTCCTAACGTCAATAATTATGGTTTTCATAGGTAGGGATTAAAAAAGTTGAGTAATAAATTTCCCTACTATATAAATTCCCGGGAAAAAAAGCATGAACATTACCATTTGGAAGATTTCAGACTTAGCAGTGTTCGCTGTTCCGGTTTTTTCTGTTGCAATTGAGTTGTTCGATTTCATCTTTTAAATATTTTATACAAAGATGAGGTCATAAAGTCTCAATTGAAATAACATTTGTTAATTAACGAGATCACTCAGAATTTTTTCTGTTCCTGATTCTGGATAAGGATACGGTGGTAATTCCCAAATAGGAGGCTAAAAATTTCTGTGGCACACGCTGGATAAGATCCGGAGATTCTGAAATTAACTTTTTATACCGTTGTTCCGGATTAAGGACAGTGAAAAACTCAATTCTTCCAATGGCTTCGGCAAATGCCTCTTTTATACCCTCAATTGATAGTCTGAGAACTCTTTGATTTTGTTGAGACAGTTGTTCCAGCTTTTTGGTATTGACGGCAATTACTTTACAATCCTCTAAGGCTTCAAGATATTCTGTAGATGGGTCTCCGAACAAAAAACTGGCTCCGCAGGAGGTAAAATCTTTTTCCTTTGCCAGTCTTATTGTTCTTTCATTGCCTTCAGGTGTTATCACAAAAGTCCTGATGATTCCTTTTCTTATCAAAAAGGCATCTTCACAATATTCCCCTTCCCTTGCAATAACTTCCCCCTTTTCAAAGGATTTGAGTGAGGAAAGGCGATACAGGTCTAATAGATCTGAAAGCTTTAAAAAGCTAAACCGCTTAAATGCTTCAATAAAACCATCATTCATCAGAATAAATACTTAAGAAATTTTAAAGTTTTGGTTTGATAATACACTTTCGTGATAAAGTAAACATACCGGAAGTTAGAATGTTCACCACACTCACCAACGGATAACTTCCAATAACCAGCCGGCTATTATTTCGATTTAAACAACAAATCCAATATTATCAAATTTAAAATTTATAACATTTATATAAAATTGATGCTACCTGTACAGGCCTTTATTCATAACTTAGTACCCATTCCCAACCCCGGTTAATCCTGGAAAAACCAAAAGACGAATTAAACAATAAAAAAATCACTAAAAATATGGTCATCGGAAAAATATCACTTCCATTCAGGGTTCTTCTTTCAACCACTACCCTGCTACTTTTAATTACACCAAGCATAATGTCACAAGAAAAGGACCCGGTCATTGAAAGAATGGTCTCTCAAATTGATACACAGACCGATGCTGATTTCATTTACCCGTATGAACAAACAAAATTTGTGCCTCCAAAAGGTAAAACATTGCTCATCATGGGACAAACAACGGAAAGCATCACTGAGTATCTAGAGCATTTTTCAGATCAACAAACCCCTGGCGGCTGGTCGGCTTATTGGGGAATCCCTGAATTCACCGGCATTACAGAAGGCCATAAAAATGAGACGGGCAGTACTCAGAACCATCAAATGTTAGTTGATGATTTTCAAAATACGGTGGTGCACAGCGCCATGTGGATGGTAGGCAAATGGGATGTCGCGAAAAAAACCTATAAAGGAGAATACGACAAGGTGATAAAAAAATACAGCGCCTGGGCCAAATCCGTCAACCGGCCGATCTACCTTAGAATCGGGTATGAATTTGACGGTCCTCACAACGAACTCGAGCCCAAAGAGTATGTAAAAGCCTACAAGCACATCGTTGATCTTATGCGAGCAGAAGGTGTGGAAAATATTGCCTTTGTGTGGCATTCCTACGCCGCCAGACCATTTAAGGACTATCCCTTGTCTGCATGGTATCCCGGAGACGACTACGTGGACTGGGTGGGGATATCCGTATTCGGTCATGCCTATGGTGGCAATGACTTTGGGCCTCACTGTGATGATGTTCTGAAATTTGCCAAAGAACGTAAGAAACCCGTAATGATTGCTGAATCAAACCCGATAAACGGTATAAAAAATGATAGTAATGAGGTATGGGACCGGTGGTTTGTAAATTTCTTCAACTTCATTTACAGCAAAAATATTAAGGCTGTTTGCTTCATCAATGAAGACTGGCCCCGAACCAGTATTGATGGGATATCGGAATGGAAAGATGGACAAATCTATAACAATGAACAAATTTCAGGAGCCTGGTTCCTGGAAACGGATAAAGACCGGTATTTAAAGCAATCGCCGGAGCTATTTGAGCAACTTGGGTATCAAAGGAAGTGATGTCAATTAAGTTTAAACAAGCATCTATGTCAAAAAACAAAATTTTTGTCCTGTATTTAATGGTAATTACGCTAAGCACATTGGTCTCCTGCTCCGATCCAATACCCTGGCCAGCGTCTCCACTTTATAATTTTGAAAACTCACACGAACTGACTTCCATCACTACGAATATTGATTCGGTTAAGCAGTTACTTGTAGGGCATTATGCGCATTATGATGTAGTAGCTTATGAAGACACTACTACCCAATCTCCCATGTTCACTTTTGTTATTTCTTATGGTTTCACGGATTACTTCCTGGATAGCCTCGGAAATTTAATTCAATCGGACAGGTTTTTATTTGCGGAACATAAGATTAACCAGCCTAATATCAAATCAACTTTTAACAGTGATGCCGTTCAGGCCATAAAACCCAAAAACCAACAAGTTGAATTAAATTACCATGACGGTAATTGGCATATTTACAGAGCTCCCACCCCATCACTCCTGGGCATAAAAGGGGATCCTTCACTACCTCTGTCAACCGATCCCAACGATCCTAACATAACCGACCCGGACAATGATGGAAATCCTGGGGTTACCGTGCAAATTAATATCGGGAAATTTATCGAAGGGTTCATTTACATTACCCGAAGGGAAATTTATGCCAATTACCTCACCTTGAATAATGACGGAACATTAACCGGTTATGTAAAAGATGATTCGGAACAATTTGTGGTTGGAGCATCAAGGAGAATCTTAGCTCAGGAATCTAATGCATATCAACATCCGGACAAGGGATTAAATCCTATCCTGCTCGTTCCTGTTAGTGATGAGATTGATACCCTGGAAGAGCTTTTTGAAATACGTGATGAGATATTCCCTAAAGAACCGGAATTCATAAAAATTGATTGACAAACCAGTTCTTAACCTATCAGTAAAATGGACGAAAAAGTTAACCAACCAAAAGAAAGTTATCGGATCGAAAATGTAGATCAAATTAGGGAACTATGGTCAAAGACCTATAATACCGAAGGGAAACCTGACTGGTCGCACATTTTGCCATATTATTCGGATGACATCTACTTTCGGGATTCCATCCAAGGGATTCACGGCATCGAGGAGTTTAGTGCAATGACCCAACGATTGGCTGACAGATCCAGGGACCTTAACATGAAGGTTGTAAGAGCCATGATGGACAATCAGACAATTTTTGTGGAATGGGAAATGACGATCAGCTTTAGGACCAGGCCAAGCTCTGTGCTTTACGGTTCAAGCCGGTTAACCATAAATGACGAGGGTAAAATTGCTGAACAACGCGACTATTATGACCTGTGGGGAGATATTTTTGACAATATCCCGAGGTTCAACAAAATGTACCGAAAATTTATGCACCGCAGATTTGGTTAAACGTAGACTATGGCTAGGAATAAAAACTTTTGGAAATACTTTAAACAATACGAAGTCTCCAACATTGTTTCCATGATCAGGAACAATGCTAAGGACCCCATTGAGTGTCCTGACAGATTTGATAACAAGCTGGTAGTCATTAGCGGAGCGACATCCGGAATTGGAACTTATACCGCCAAAAAGTATGCCTCAATGGGTGCCAACCTGTTGTGCATCAACCGTAACGAGCAAAAGTCAGAAGCCCTTAAAAAGGAAATTGAATCACAATATGGAATAAGCTGTGATTATTTGCTGGCAGACCTGGGAAATTTAAAAGATATCCATAAGGTAGCCCGGGAACTTGCCCGGATGGAGGAGAACATTGATGTTTTAATACACAATGCCGGCATTCACCTGACTCAACAACAACTTACCGAGGAAGGGCTGGACAAGGTTTATGTTGTGAATTACTTATCATCCTTTATCATCAATTATACCCTCATAGAGAAGCTAAAAGCGCAAGGTAAAGCCAGAATTATCATGAATAATTCCGAAGGGCACCGGTTTGCGGCCTGGGGTTTGCGTCTGGATGATTTACATTGGGCCAGCAGGCGGTATTCCGGATTAAAGGCTTATGGTTCGGCTAAGCTGGCTCAGTTGCTCTCCATGCACAAATTCAAAGAAAAATTTGAGGGGAGCCATGTGACCATTAATTCAATGCATCCGGGAGCGGTTGAATCTTCAACCGGAAAAGAGAATGGAGTCCTTTACAAATGGTATAAAAAGAACATTTTAAGCAAATTATTACGGCCTACGGACATTTCATCTGAATCCCTCTATTATTTGGGCGTTTCCAAAAATGTGGAAGGTATTAGTGGAAAATTCTTTAATCTGACTACTGAAGAAATTCCTGCCCCGCCAGCCTGGGATATTGATGAGGCAAAAAAACTATGGGACATTAGCTTAATGCAAATTGGTTTAAACGGGCGAAGCCCACAATAATTATGGATGCATTTTTTTATGGCTTATTCATGGATGTCAATGTTTTACAACAAAACGGCATCAAACCCTCCAACCCACGGAAAGGTTATCTGAAAGATTTTGCCTTAAAAATTGGCAGTAGAGCTTCGTTAATTCCCTGCAAAGGAGAAATTGCCTATGGCATTGTAATGACTATCAATAAGGAAGCAATTCAGAACTTATACTCCGAGGCTAGTGTGGCGGATTATATTCCTGAAGAAGTCAGCGTCATTACCGATTCAGGTGATGTTTTTAAGGCCATATGCTACAATCTGCCTTTAGAATCACTAACCGGTACCAATGCATCCTATGCCAACTCCCTTTTCCAACTGGCCAAAAAGCTGGGTTTCCCTGACGATTATTTGGAGAAGATAATGGAAATGGCCAGTGGAAATCCTGACTAAAAATAAATAATCCCCTAAAAACATTTTAAAGCGAAAGAAAAGTGATTGAATTAGATTATTTAGGTAAGGAAGTAAATGTGGCTATAGACAGACC
>QQUB01000407.1 GCA_008501835.1 Bacteroidota bacterium | reverse complement strand
GACTTGGCGGGCAATTTGATTCCTCTTCTCCTCATTTAAGTGGTTACCAGTTATTGCCAAGGTATACGGCTGATATAGATGTGATTGTGGATGTTGATCCAAATTACCCGGTATATGATATCGGTGTGGTAACAACCGTGGATGCAGAAGGAGTAGTGGATTCAATGGATGTGGCCTGTCAGCTTCAGGGTGTTGTTTATGGTGTAAACGTGAGGCCTTCAGGCCTTCAATTCACGATTATCGATGGAAACAACGATGGTATTGGTGTTTTCAGTGGTAGTAATAACTATGGATATACAGTCAATGAAGGAGACGAAGTGATCATTCGTGGTGAAATAGGGCAGTTTAGCGGATTGGCACAAATTTATACAGATTCTGTCTGGATGGTTTCCGCTGGAAATGCTTTGTTTGATCCTACGGTTGTAACAGCTTTGGATGAAACGACGGAATCGCAATTGGTTACTATTGAAAACGTAACCATTGTAGATCCTGCAGATTGGACAAATAGTGGTTCAGGCTTTAATGTGGATGTTACGGATGGTACCAATACCTATACCATGCGAATTGATGCCGATGTTGATCTGTATGGTACGGTAGCTCCTGCTTCAGCCTTTAATTTGACCGGTTTAGGAGGACAATTTGATTCTTCTTCACCACACCTGAGCGGATATCAGATCTTACCTCGTTATGTGGCTGATATAGAACTGATCACTACTGAAGGAGCAGTAAAATTCCTCGGAACTGGAGTAAATGTAAATGAAGATGCAGGAACAGTTGAAGTTGGAGTCGAATATCCTGCCGGAGATCTTGTATCCTGGGAGGTGACAGTTTCACTGGGTGTATTGACAACCACTGCTACAGAAGGAGATGACTTCATCTGGAGTGATACAACGATGTTCCTGTCCGGGTTTGCAACAGATACTGTTTACTTGCCGGTACCAATCATTGATGATATGGACCCGGAAGATACTGAATCTATTGTTTTGGTACTCAGTTCTACCAATGCTACAGTAGATGAAAACTTTGATGTTTATACTATCGAAATTGCAGATAACGATATCTTTTACGAAGTAAGTGACATAGGCCCTGTGACGACTGTTGATGCTGATGGTGTTGCAGAATCATTAGATGAGGATTACCAGTTACAAGGAGTCGTTTACGGTGTGAATATGCGACCTGGAGGTTTACAGTTCACGTTGATCGATGCAAATAATGATGGAATCAATGTCTTCAACTTTGACAGTGATTATGGATATGCCGTAACAGAAGGTGATGAGATCATTGTTCAGGGAACCATTGAACAGTTCAACGGTCTGCTTGAGATCATTCCGGATACCGTTTGGATGGTTTCTGCAGACAATGCTTTATTTGATCCAACCTTGGTAACTGAGTTGAATGAGTCTACCGAATCACAATTGATAAAGATTGAAAACCTGACGCTCGTGGATCCTGCTGAATGGACTAATAGTGGCTCAGGCTTCAACGTAAATGTTACAGATGGTACCAATACCTATACCATGAGAATAGATAACGATGTAAATGTTTATGGTACACCTGCTCCAACACAGGCCTTTAACCTTACGGGGACAGGAGGACAGTTTGATTCATCTTCACCTTATACGGAGGGATATCAGATATTCCCACGCTATCTGGAAGATATTGATCTTATTGACGCTGTGAATGAACCGGAGCCAGTGGCAACACAATTGTTCCCTAATCCGGTGTCTGATCGTTTGATTATTCGTACTGCTGAGATCATTGATGGCGTTCGCCTGGTTAATGCACTTGGACAGGAGATAACAGTTGATAACAATCAGAAAATGGCTTACGAACTGGATATGAGTCAGTTGTCAGGTGGTATGTACTTCGTTAAATTTACCTCGAATGGTAAAGTATGGAGTAAACCAGTTGTGAAGCAATAATGGTGCTTAAAGAATAAGAATGCATCAAGCCGGGTTTTGAAACTATTTCAAAAGTCGGACGATTAAGGTGCAATTTTAGTTCTTTAGAACATAAGTAATCCCGAATTTTGGCAAAAGCCAAAGTTCGGGATTTTTTATATCCAAATGATTCTAATTACTCTAAGTTGCGAGCCTGCCTTCTGACGACGGCAGGCAGGTTACGCGGTACGTGTTGCGAGCTGAATCAATTTAGTTGATTTTTTCAATGATTCAGTATATAATCCCGAAGGAGAAGGAGTGTTTATTGCTAAATTTCATTAACCCATAACCCGTAACTTGAATTAATTAGTTGAAGGTGTTCATTGGGTTAACTGAAAATGCTTGGAGGGCTACTTCCCCTTTTTCTACCGCATTAACAACACCTCACCCGAATAAACTTTAATTTTTCCATCAATGAATTCAACTTCTGCCAGGTAAATAAAAACACCTGCATTCAATAATTTCCCCTTGTGAGTTCCATCCCATCCGGCAGTGGGATCATTTGGAAAAATATCTTTTTGACTAAAAAGAAGCTCTCCCCATCTGCTAAAGATTTCAAATCGGGCAATGGATTCCACACCTGGCCCCGACCCAATAAAGAACAAGTCGTTAATACCGTCATCATTAGGTGAAAAAGCCGATGGGAAATATAGATTCCGCATGGCAGCAACATTGACTTGTAATAAAGCCGATGCCTCACAACCTGATTCATCGATGATACTAAGGGAGTAAGTTGTATTGCCTAACGGAGAAACGATAACAGGGTTCAGGACAGTTGAATTGTTCAATTCATCCGGATTCCACATCATTTGGTTAATAGCTGCCCCAGGAGGAAAAGTTGCAGTAATAGTCAGAGGTTGGCCTAGCGAGATGATATTTTGTTCATTGTCAAAATCTCCTGTTAACAGAACATACAGACTGTCTGGTTCAATAATGTTTATGGTTTGTGATGCGGAACAACCATTTGCATCTTCCGTGAGGAGGTAGTATTCCCCTGCTCCTAAATTCTGAAAAACAGTGTCCAATACTGCTGGATTTCCATTCAGGCTAAAGGTATACGGAGGCATTCCACCGGTAATATTGTCAATATTAATAAAACCATTGTTCTCTCCAAAGCAGTTTACATTGTCTGAGGATATTGTCATTTCAGGAATTGAAGTTGGTTCAGAAATATTAACAATGTCAGTGTCGCTACACCCCAAATTATTTATAACAATCAGTGTGTATTGCCCCGGCTGATTCGTCGATGTTATTGCCGATACTGGATTTTCTATGATTGCGGAAGCATTGTCACTATTCCAGCTATACATAATTCCTGCTGTGGTACCATCGCCACCGATTGGGGCTTCACCCGTCACACAATCCAGACTGGTATCGATACCAGCATCAGCAACCGGAGTTTCCAGAAGTTGAATCTCCAGGGTAACCGCATCATCAGGGCAAACATTACCGGGAACGGTATAGGTGAAGGCATAGGTTAGCGGATTCTGTCCTGCCGGATTAAAAATAGCGGAGGCAGGGTCAAAGGCTCCTACAGTGCTTGGTACATCTGAGGTTTCTGACCAGGTTCCACCGGCATCGGCTCCGATGAGCTGTGCATTTAGATCAACGATGTCCTCTGTGTTGTTGCAAAAAGAAAGTCCAACAGGTGGTTCACCGGCATCAACGGGATCCTGAACATTGATCGTCCATATTTGACCATTAGTGTTAAAACAATCAGGTTGATCAGGATTAATAATGTTCAAAATTTCAACTGTTGTCTCTGCTTGCAGGTTTTCAAGAGTGATATTTTGATCAACTTCGATCAGGATATTGGTAATGGTGTCATTATTAACCCGGTAGTCGATGAGGAATGGACCATCCAAGGACGTGTCAAAATCTAATAGGACCGTCCCGGAATTGCCGCTACACACCATTTCATCTCCTGTTATGGATAAGTTCACGGGAGTGCAGGAAATTGTGGTACAGGTCAATTCTGAGGAACTACTGCCACAGACTGAATCCCCGATGGCAGTAACTTCGATAGTGACTGTTTCCCCCTCTCCAAGCTCTTCTACTAAATAGGAGTTTCCATTTTGCGTACCGGTTTGGCCTGTAAGGACTTCAACTTCATAAGTGTCAGCTCCTGGGACTGGTTCCCAGGTAAAAAGAACGCTGGACAAAGTAGTTTCTTCACAGTTAATTGCTGGAGCCGCAAGGGGCGCATCGATCTGAATTTCCTGAAGCAGGGTATCCGTGCACCCGCCTTCATCCACAATAAGGCTTATTGCTGTGGTGCCACTTGAAGGCCACGATAATTCATATGGCCCTGCCCCCGAGCCATTTATTACGGTGGCGTTATCGAATTCCCATTCATAGGTGGCATCTGCAGAAGCCTGACCATTGAAAACAAGCGTCATTACATCATCCAGGCAATGTACTGCCGGGGCATTGAAAGATGCTTCAGGAGCGGGTAAAACGTTTATCGTGAAAATTGTGTCATAAATGCAAAGTCCTTCGGCATAGGTTAATGTGAGGTCAATTGATCCTGTTCCTGGACCTGAAGGATCAAAAATGCCTGTTGAATCTATTCCAGAACCACTCCAGAAATAGGTCCCATTATTCCCCCCTGCAATGGAGGCCTCGAGTTGTTGTGGAACTTCGTCTTCACAAAATGGACCAAAAACAGCAGGGATGAAATTGAGTTGTTCACAGGTCAGAGCTTCACAGGAGAATACGCTGTTGGATATACCACATGAATTGTCTGTCAATGCAGAAACCATAATGGTAACAGGATCCCCAAAATTTAAATTGGAAAATGTAAAAGTTAAATTGTCAGGATCATAATCGGTCAGGGCATACGCGGGAGCCTCAACAATCTCAACGTCATAGGCACTGGCTCCTGGAATAGCTTCCCAGGAAAAAGTAACTGCATCGTAATCAGGAATACACGAAATATCAGGAGCAACAATCAGGTTTTCAATTAAAACAGGAGCCTCGAACAATTCAGAGGTACATCCATTTTCGAATACGGATAGTCGTACAGTATCTGGTCCGGAAATTGACCACGACACATTGTGCGGGCCAATACCTGTTCCCGGGAGTGCCGATCCAGTCCCGAAATCCCAATTGAAAGTAGCTGTGCTATCTGCTGTCCCCGAATATGTGAGCACCAGGCTGCTATCAATGCAAATTGTATCCATAGATACATCAAAAGAGGCCGTTGGTGAGGTATCATTAACTATTATTTCATTTGTCGCATTGTAGCTGCAGTTGTCTTCGGAATATTCGAAATTAATATTCCAGGTGCCGGCTCCGGCAACGGAAGGATCAAAAATCCCGGCGATAGTGTCGGTAATACCTGTCCCGGTCCATTGTTCAGTCCCGTTTCCGGAACCACCCGTAATATTAGTGATCAAAGTGATTGGAGAGGAAGAGTTATCATAGCATATTGGATCAACTTCATCCAGAATTATTTCAATCGCAGGGCATTCCTGGGCAGTACAGTTTTGAGAAGTGGTAACATCAGGGCAATCAACTGAAGAATGAATGGTGATTGAAATTTCCACTTCATCTTCAGGATTCAGGTCACTTATCGTAAAGGTCAACGCAACCTCATCAAATTCTGCCGATGCATAGGGTGGGGCAGTGATGATAGAAGGTGTATATCCAATAGCTCCAGGTACTTCTGCCCAACTGAATACAATTGAAGATGTTGTGGAACTGCAAATAATCTCTGGTGCAAATACTCCAGGAAGCACGGTTATCGTATCCTGGAAAGCAGGGCTTGTACAGCCATTTTCGGTAACGATTAGGCCAATGATTTTGTGCCCTTCAGTTTGCCAATTGACTTGATGAGGTCCTGAACCACTGCCAGGGGTTGCAATTCCATTGTCAAAGGACCAGTTGTATTCAGCGGATGGTGAAGCTGTACCAGTATAGGTGACCATTGCCGTTTCACTGAGGCAAATGCTATCCGGACTTAAAGAATAGTCGCTGGTTGGGATGGCAAAAATATTGATGGTATCCTGTGCTGTGTAAGAGCAGAATCCATCTGTATAAGTGGCTGTAATAATATGTTCACCGATTCCGGCTTCCTGCGGGTCAAAGCTGTTGTCATTTACGCCTATCGCGCCGCTCCAGGTGAGTATACCATCACCCGTTCCTCCCACGACATCTGCTTCTAACGTCAGTATAGGGTTGTTTCCATCCAGGCATAGGTCTGGATGCTCCTGGATGTCGATATTTACCTGCGGGCATGGTAATGTGGAACATGTTTGTTCATTCGTAACCGGTCCACAGGGGTGATCGGTATTGATGGTTAAAGAAATCATAACCTCAGTTTCCGGCATGAGGCCGGTCACGTTGACAAAAGTATCGGAGGTTGTCACAGCAGTGCCATTGTCAATGGACCAGGTATAATCGATAGCCTCTGGATTGTCTGGCCAGCTAAATGTGAGGCTGTCTATGGCTTGATTATTGCAACTGATAACAGGAATTGGTAAAGGCTCTTCGATAGTTATGGTTTGCAACAGCGTATCTGAGAAACATCCGTTTTCAGATACAGAAAGGCTGATGGTGTCCGGGCCGGCCATGATCCACTGAAGGAAATAAGTTTCGTTTAGTGAGTCAATTTGTTCCGTACTATTTCCGAAGTTCCAATCAAGGACGCCTTCACTCCCGGCTGTACCGGTGTACACAACCTGAACTGTATCAGTTAAGCATATCAAATTTGTATCGATCGTAAATTCTGCAGTTGGAACGGAAAAAACGGTCATGGAGGTCGTATCCCTGTAGATACATTCATCGATAGTAT
>QQUB01000261.1 GCA_008501835.1 Bacteroidota bacterium | reverse complement strand
GCGAATTGAGGAAGGAAAAGAAGTTGCTGAAATTCTGGTCAATATGCGAAAGCAACCTGCCGATATCTTGCCTGTGTTGATGCAACTGGATATTTCTAATCTCAGATCCGGGGAATATACCTTGAAAGTGGAGGTCAGAGACCGAAACAAGGGGCTGTTGAGCCAGCGGTCTGTTGAATTCCTGCGTAGCAATCCGTTCCTTGACGCAAAGGAGATCTTGCTGGAGGAAGTCAATCTCAAGCAGGAATTCGTAGCCGAGTTAACCAATGAACAATTAAGGTATAGCTTGTTGGCCATGACACCGATCTTACCTCAGAATGATGTAGAGGTGGTCAATCTTATGTTAAAGGAAGAAAATTTCGATGCCCAGCGCATGTACCTTTTCAGCTTTTGGGCCAAGCAGGATCCAATCAGCCCGAAAACGGCTTATGGAGATTATATCAACGTAGCGGCTGCTGTGGATAAAACTTTCCGTTCCGGGTTCCGATATGGGTTCGAAACAGATCGTGGCTACTTCTTCCTGAAGTATGGTCGTCCAAACGATATCGTCCGGGTGGAAACAGAACAATCTGCTCCGCCGTATGAGATCTGGTCTTATTATGAATTCCCCAAAACCGGTCAGCGAAATGTGCATTTCCTGTTCTATAACCCTTCCCTTGCAGCAGAAGATTTTGTGATATTGCACAGTACGGCCATTGGTGAATTCAATAACCCTAACTGGGAACGTGATCTCTACCGGGATGCACCTAATGAAATAGAAGGAACCGATTACTTTGGCGATACAGGGGTTCAGGACAACTTCAATCGTCGCGCCAAGAGAATACTGGAAGATTTTTAACCGGTTACAAGTTGCTGGTTTCTGGCTATAATTGAGTATATTGGTAACCAACTCCATTAACCAGCAACCAGTATCCGGATCCATGCGACGACTCAAACCTGTAGAATTACTGCTTATTCAGATCATCATCTATTTCCTGATCTGGTTGTGGGATGAATACCTCGCCACCATGTTGAGTATCGTATGGGGAGGCATATGTTTGCTCATCCTCATGACCTCCCTGGTTGTGGAATGGATCGAAAGGTCCAAAGTGCCCAAATGGTATTATTCTTTTCTGACTGTTTCCGTTTTAGCCCCGATCATGGCTGCCGTGATGTATTCCGGCATTGTTGGCGGGATTCGGTGGTTTATGGATTGAGTAGAGACGGTAGACGGTTTACGATTGACGGCCTACGGTAAACGGTTTTGACGGATTGCTTTCTAAACTTAAAAAAACAAATTCCAAACTCATCAGGCTAATTTCTCACACACCAATCCTACCCCAATTTGAATCAGGATAATAAACCTGTTATCTTGAAAAAATCAGAAAATGAAACTCCAATCACTTTTTTTCCTTTGCACTTTTCTGCCAATAATTTCCTTTGCCCAAAAAAGCCAGATCAATTTTTGGGAGTTCAGCCCGGAAGCAGTTGTGATTACTTACCGTACATATCTGGATAAGAAAGTCATCAAGGAAAGCAGCGTCACAATTCCAAAAGTTAGTTCCAATAGTTTTGAGCTGGATGGCGAGCCTGTCTATATTTTAAATGACACTATAGCCCAATTTCCCGGCGGGCATGTGAAGGCATTGAATTTTGTTATGGAAAATATGAAATGGCCACAAAAATGGCGTAATTGGTGCATTAGCTATTCGGCTTACGTTTGTTTTATTGTAGAGAAATCCGGAGAAATTACACACATAGGACTGATGAGGCAGGGGATCTATGATTTGGATATCAATGCTATGAAAGTCATAAGTGAAATGCCCAATTGGATACCTGCCAAAATTGATGGAAATAATGTCCGCAGTATATTTATTTTTCCCATGAGATTCCGGTTGGAATGAATGCAAATCCGTCCTGATCCGTTAGATCCGTATAATCTGCGTTCTATCATTTCCATGTTTACCTCCCCTTTTCCGTGCCTCCGTAAGCCGTTTACCGTAAGTCGTAAGCCGTCTACCGTCAACATAATCCGTCCTTATCCGTTAGATCCGTATAATCCGCGTTCTATCTTTACCCCATTAAGAAAACATTCCCCGTATTCCGTCCACCGTCCACCGTCTACCGTAAGCCGTCCACCTTAAGCCGTAGCCCGTCTATTTCACTTTAAACACCAAAGAATTAATCACCCTCGGTCCCAGGTCCCCGGGACATTTGCATTTGACTTCCTCGAAATAGAGCACATCACCCGGCTTGATACGTCGCATGATATCAAGGACTCTCCCATTAAAAAGCCCTCCCCGGTTCATAACTTCGGTAGGATCCCCTTTTTTTGGAACGAATACCAGATTGAAACTTTGAATGGCACATTGGGCATCAAAATCAAAACCATACATGATCGCGTCGAGTCTCTTTGTTTTTTGCAAAACAGCTACAGACAGTGAACCACCACTCGAATTACCAATCCTGGCCACCGGATCGGGAATGCGTTTTACCCGGAACCTGACCTGCTCGGAAACACCACCTGCCGTTACCGTAATGAAAGCCCGGCCGGGAGTTTTGGCAATAGCATTATAATGACCATTCCCCAGATCTACCAGTTGAAGGTCTTTGCTCTCCACCGTTAAGTCTTCAGAATTAAATCCTGCAACAGCGATAGTTAATGGATTGTCTACACCGATATAAAGTACATTCATTTTGTCAACCGCAACACTAACCGTTGGCTGGTCGGTTTGTGAATACACCAGGTTGCCAAACTGAAGGCACACAAGAGTCAAAATAACAGAGTGGAAAATATTCTTGCTTTTTGAAAAAGTCATTTCAATCGATTTTTAGAATTATGGAAATCTTAAAACATTTTAGACTATGTTTAAAACCTGCCTCCCTTCCGGCGATCAGCAGGCAGGTTTTTATTCGAAATTTTTGCAACCCATAAAATATTATTCCATTAAGAGAGGAAAACTGGAAGAATGTTCACGATCCCGTTCACATAGTGTCGGGGGATGACTGGTTTCAATTTATCCAACTATCCAATTCTCCATATCCGACTGCAATACTATTTGGGGCAAGCGGATTTTTCAATAAATAAAAATTTAAACATGCTCTTAGTCCTATTGCTAAGGAGCCATTGGAGCACTGTACTTCTCTACAAAAGCTTTCATCTCATCGACCATATCTGGTGATCCGATAGCAATGGTGGCCTTTTGGTGAAGTTCATGAATCTCCACATCCAGAATTCTGTCCAGTTGGGTGTTGATGGCTTTTCCACCTGCCTGCTCCACTACAAAAGACAGTGGGTTGCATTCGTACAACAGGCGGAGTTTACCTTTAGGATTGGCCCTTGTATTAGGATACAGGAATATACCACCCTGGAAAAGAATCCGGTGGATATCTGAAACCATGGAACCAATATAACGCAACCCAAGGCCCATATCCGAGCAGTGATCAATATACCTGCGCATTTCAACATCAAATTTAAGGTAATAGCCCTGATTGACGGAGTAATGCTGCCCGTGGTTCGGAATTTTGATGTCTTTATGGGAAAGGCAGAATTCACCGATGGAAGGATCGAGCGTAAAACAGTTGACTCCACGTCCGGTGGTATACACCAACATGGTGGAGGTTCCGTACAGGACATAACCCGCGGCAACTAGTTCCGTTCCTTTTTGAAGGAAATCAGTTACCTGGCATTCTTCATCTGTTGAACTGAGCCTCCGGTAAATACCAAAGATGGTACCGACAGATACATTTACATCGATATTGGAAGACCCATCGAGCGGGTCAAACACCACCACATATTTAGAGGGTTTTTCAGAAATGGCTTCCAAAGGCATGAAAGACTCGTTTTCCTCTGACGCAATTCCGCAACATTCTCCGCTGTTCTTCAAACAATCTATCAGTTTTTCATTGGCGTACATATCCAGTTTCTGGACGGTGTCACCGGAGGTGTTCTGGTGATCTGCTACGCCAAGGATATTCACGAGCCCTGCTTTGTTTACTTCGCGATTGACGATTTTTGCGGCCACGCCAATGTCACGCAATAGCCCGGTGAGCTCTCCTGATGCATATGGAAAATCTTTTTGTCTTCGGATGATGAATTCGTCTAATGTGGTGATCATACTCATATTAAGTGGTTAGGATTTATAAGGGAATAATGGAACAAAGTAATAAGGTGAAAAGGACTGGAATCTGGGTAAACGAAAACACCTGAATCACCCATTATTATGTCCTTGTTTCCTTTTTTCCTCGTTTCCTTCATGCATCGTAAAGATCGGTTTAATTTGGCAATTGTTTGAATAAATGGAAGGGTAATTATACTTTGGAAATTCGTTTTTTAGGATGAATTGATTTTTGTTGGGGAAGCAATTATTTTTGAGTAGATTTTGTAAAGAAAGCAGGAAATAATAAGTCAAATATTTATCAAAAAGTCATTTTTGAAAATGGCATATACTAATTAATCAGATGAAAAACATTTTAGTCTATTTGCTGTTGGGTCTAATAATTTTTGGATGCCAAGAAGAACCTTGCCCAACTCCTGTTTGCGCTCCACCTAATATTAACTCTAGCGCAATATTGAAATTACAATTTTGTATTGGGCCTGAAGGTTCTCCATGTTTTTCGGACCAGGAGTTAGAGGAAGTTTATTTTACAGTAAAAGAGATTTCAACGGATAAAATCGTTCGCAAAGATACACTAGATGACCTTTCAGCTATGAATAATACTATTACGATCGGCGAAGGTTTAGGGATTTATGACTTCGGGCCGGAGCCATACGGGGCAAATGTTCTGGATCGTGTAGAATATTACTATGAAATTCAATTGCCTTTTGCAGGTCTTTTTTACACTATATCAAATTTTAAATTTGAATCAAACACTGATCCCTGCACCTGTCCTGATTATAATTTTGAAAGCGTTACGGTCAATGAAATATTAACTTTTTTGGTTGAATCAGGAGGGGTTTTGTTGATTTTGAAATAGGCTGGCCTTTATTGATTCAATACCTGGGCCAACTCCTCAGGAATAAGCACCTGGCAATCACAATCAGCTTCCAAAAAATCAACATATTCCCGAATAGGCATCATCCCAATTCCTGCTCTCCTTTTATCGAGGTTTTCCGGATCCCTGACTGGATATATTTCCATTGTATCTCCCTCTCCGGTAGGTCGGACGAATGTGCCGTAAATCTGTTTTTTATTATGCATTATTAGAAACCTGTCTTCAGTTTCAGCTAATATATTGCCATGCAAGTCACCCCGTTTCACAGATTGTTTTAGCTCGGGATAAAACCTGGCGGTCAGGTCAAGCGAATTCGCACGCAACAATAAGAAAAGTATATTAATGCCTTCTTCTCCAACTTCATTTTTTGTAGGTAAGCCACATTGTTCAAGGATGTTGACCACAATTTCATGAGGCTGGTGTTGATTCCATAGCTCCTTCCCGGTTGCTTCGGATTGTTTGATTTTAAAATAATTTTGGTGCAACCCTTCCAGAATTTGTTTTTTCGATTGACAGGGAATCTCAATTGGAGTGACCGGGGTCCACCCGCCATAAGCAAGGGACAAACGGCTATGAAAAATTTCATCCTCCAGCGTTTTTTCCCTGACGATCTTCCTGATGGGTTTACCGGTTTTGTCTACCATTAAATCAGTGGCCATTTCCCCATTGTTCAATCGCCTGAGTGTGGCAGTATCAATTTTTTTGCCCTTTCGGTCGACGATCAAAATATCCGGGGGTAAGGTCTGATTGGAAATGACCCGCTGGATCATCTCCTCCTGGGTCAGTTTCCTCATAACCTCAACCTCTTTTTTACAGGCATGGAGAATAGAAATTAGCAGGAGTGGTATAAAAATGACGATTAGTTTTTTCATTTAGTGAAATGTTAGGTGTTCTGATTCGGAGGTTTCCTGTTTTGAAAAGTGATCTCAAAATAAAGAATAGAAAATTCTTAAACAATTCGTTTACAAAACGTTAACAAATATGTTTTAACCCTGATTTTGCCAATAGCAAAATTAGGAAGGGTACTTTGACTCCTAAGATTAATAATTCTCTCGGCATTGGAGATTGTGAATAAGTCCGATCATCTGTGCAGAATCTGGTAGCCTTTTGTCTTTCAGGCAGTTCTTGGTAGGTTTGGCATGTGAGGTTTAATTATTTGTACCAATTCGGGCTTAAGGACTATATTTTTTTATCGAAACTCTTATGTTTCATTTTCCATATCTTCTTACGTTCAGTACATTTCGGCTTTGTTTGATAATCTAAAGCTTTTAGAAAAATCCTTAATTTTGACTTCTGTCAAAATCCAGGACAAAAATCTTTCAAAAGATTTTTTCATCTTTGCACAGCCTTACGGAAACAATTGTCGATCCCGAAGAACAAAAGGAAACCGTTTGCTGTTTATTCTTTGTTTGCTTCTGAAGACAATCTTTCCGAAGTTTCCGTGACCAAAAAGAGAAATTGATCCAGCACCATGCAACACCTCAAGTACTTAAATAAATTCTTCCTTAAATACAAGTGGCACTTGTTGCTGGGTATCCTGTTTGTATTTGCCTCCAATTACTTCAGATCTCTGCAACCGCAGATCATCCGTGATGCACTCGACCTGGTTATCGAAAATATCGGCAGTTATTCTTCCATGGCTGAAGGTCCTGAGAAGGAAGCAATGTTCAAAGAAATTGGCGGTCAGCTGCTTTATTTCGGCGGACTGGTACTCGGTCTTGCATTATTGATGGGAGTCTTTATGTATTTCATGCGTCAGACCATCATCGTGATGT
>QQUB01000852.1 GCA_008501835.1 Bacteroidota bacterium | reverse complement strand
GGAGGTCCTGGTGTAATCGCTACAGACCTCTTGATGTCGAAAGGTGGACGACTGGCGGAATTGTCAGAGGAAACCATTGAAGATCTCAACCAGCACCTGTCTCCATACTGGAGTCACAACAACCCGATTGACGTATTAGGGGATGCAGGTCCTGAAGAATATAGAAAGGCCGTAGAAGTGTGTGTTAAAGATCCGAATGTTGATGGTATTCTGGTTATCCTTACACCACAGGCCATGACAGATTCCAAAGCCATTGCGGAGGCCATTGTAACCATACCAAAAATTGAACGCAAAACCGTTCTGGCATCATGGATGGGGGCGGAAGACGTACAGGAAGGACGTGAAGTACTGGAACAGCATAATATCCCTGTTTACAGCATTCCGGAAAATGCCGTTCGTTGCTTCATGTATATGAATGATTACAGAAGAAACCTTAAGACCATCCAGCAAACACCAGCGGTTATTCCAAGTGCATTCAATCCGAAAAAAGAGGAGAATCGCGAGTTGCTGAGAAGCGTTTTGGATGATGGACGTAAGGTTTTGACCGAATATGAAGCCAAACAATTCCTGAGTAATTACCAGATAGAGGTGATTGAAAATGGCCTGGCTGCAACTAAGGAAGAAGCTATGGAGCTGGCGGACAAAATCGGATATCCAGTTGTGATGAAGATTGCATCGCCGGATATTTTACACAAAACAGATGTGGGTGGTGTGGTATTGAACGTCAAACGACAGGAAAGCGTAGCCTTCCACTTCGATCAGATTATGGAATCAGCCAGAGAAGGTGTTCCTGATGCCGATATCAGAGGCGTATTCATTGAAAAAATGATGAAAAAGCGTTACGAACTGATCATCGGATGTAAACGTGACCCAATCTTTGGTCCTACCATTGTGTTTGGTATGGGTGGAGTTGCAGTGGAAGTATTTAAAGATACCACCGTAGGTTTGCCTCCATTGAATATGGCCCTGGCCATGCGCCTGATCGAGGATACCAAGGTTTACAAGCTACTTAAAGGGTACCGTGGAATGCCTGCGGCAGATATCACTGCCATCCAGTTCCTGTTATATAAATTCGCCTACCTGCTCACTGATTTCCCTGAAATCGAGGAAATCGATATCAACCCATTTGGAGTTGATGAGCATGGTGGAGTAATTCTGGATGCTAAAGTGGTCATTGATGGCAAACCTGTCAATCCGAAACACAGATATAAGCATTTGGTAATTTCGCCATACCCATCCGAGTATATCACTGAGTTTAAACTTAAAGATGGCAGAACGTCTATTCTTCGTCCAATCAAACCAGAAGATGAAGAGATGGAGAAAGAGATGTTTAGCAACTTCTCTGAAAGAACTCAGAAGTTCCGTTTCTTCTCCGTGATTAAGGAAATTTCACACGAGCAGTTGGTTCGTTACACACAAACGGATTATGATCGGGAGATCGCTATCGTAGCCGAGTTGGAGGAAGATGGTAAAAAAGTGATGGCCGGTGTTGGCCGCTTGATCGCTGACCAGTATAATGAAGCTGCCGAGTTTGCAGTGGTAGTTGCCGATCCGTGGCACAACCAGGGTTTAGGAAACAAATTCCTTGACTACCTCATGGAAATTGCCAAGGGAAGAGGAATCCACAAGGTGTACGCCAATATCCTGCTGGAGAACCACATCATGTTACACATGTTCAGAAAGCGTGGATTTAAAATGAGGAAAGTAGAGGATGGATATTATGCAGAACAAATAGTTAATGAATACCAGGATGAAATGGTGCCTGCATAGGAACTGTTTCTGATTATTGAAAAGCCGGATTTTTCCAACGGGAGAAGTCCGGCTTTGTTTTTTTAGGGAGAATGGTTAATTAACCTGAGTTGCGAGTTACGAGGTACGCGTTGCGAGTTAGATCATTCTAGCTAATTTTTTAGTATTTCAGCAGGTGATCCGGAAAAAAATGATCGCAATAATGGTGATATTTTTTAACCCTTAACTTGAATTCATTAGTTTATTCCCACCTTACGAACCTCCATATTGTTCCATCCCAATCAAACCCTGCCAATCCCACATCCGCAGTATAATACGTTTTAATCTGATCAACTTCATTGATGTAAACGGCAGAAAAGGTAGTGTCCACAAGATCTGTAGACTCCTGGAATGTCATCATGTTTGTTCCCGACGGAGGTATTACGGAATCAACGGTGTACCGTTGCTCAGTATGGTGTTGTCCATAAGCAAAATGGTTATCCGCAGAGGACATGCTCAGGGTCATGATATCGTAAAAATATTCGGTATTGGCTTTGGCCACTTCGCTGGAAAAAAGCAAATCCATCAGCAGGGAAGAATCGAAGTTGGTATAAATGAATCGATGAGAAGCGGCATCGTAATATTTGCAGGTGCTTTTGCCATCAAATTCCAGTTCTGTACAAATGGTTTCAACGCATAATTTATCTGTCTGCTGTATTTGTTCCTGCAAAGTTAATTCAAGTGTTTCTCCACTTTCATTCTTGAAGAAAATGGTAGCTCCGTTTTTATAAAATTCAGGAATAAATGAAACGGTGGTTTGTCCAAGTTCAATAGCACCAATTTTTTCATCTGGCGGACAATTATTTTTGCAGGCAATTCCGAATAAGCAGATCAGAGAGCCTGCCAATAAAGAGGCGATTTTCATATTTTAGGTGGTTGGTTATAGTTATGGGTTACAGGTTGTTAGAGCAATAAATACTATTTTTTCAAAAAATAGTATTTATTATTCCCGGTACGTTCCTGAAATGACATGAAACAACTTGAAACCTTTGAAAAAATCTTAACCCGTAACTCGTATTAAGTTAGTTTTCAAAAAAGAGATTGGCAAACCGGTAACGCTTACCTCTTTCCCCGTAAATGACCATTTTCCTGCTACCCGTCTGTCTGCAAATCTTGGGCCGGGTAATGATATTGGCATCCCTGTTTGGATACAAGGGCCAGGTTTTTAGATTTCCGTCTTTGTTGAGTTCGGCCAGGGCAATGACAGAATTTCGGCCATCGAAGTAATAAATCCTTCTGCGTTTTCTGCGGTTCTCCTTTTCACTGAAGTTACGGATGTTATCGTTGAAAACGAAATATAATTTATCCCGAACCACGGCCTTTGAGTAGGAGGAATAATATCCTCCATCATTTCTGGTTTGTTGCCGTTTGGGGATGTGTGTAGCCCATTCGATGCTTCCGTCAGGACGAATATTTACTACAATAATATCATTGTAATTGTAGTAGTAAATAGTCTGGTTGGTACCAAATCTGTCATAATATCTGTACTCTTCGATGTAGTACTGTTCAGCAATGAGGACTGCACCGCCATCACTTCGCAGGATCAGATCGTCAAGTGAATAACGGAAAAGCTCAGGGGCCCTTCTTTTGTTGCCGGATTCTTCAGCTCTTTTAGCTCTCTCCTTCGCTCCTTCGGACATGTATTCGGTGAGGAAATCAAAATCGAATTCTTTCAGGTGGATATTAAAGGTCTCCTTGGTCTGGGCATTGATCCCAAAAAAGCAGGTTCCTTTTACGCTGTAGCTGAGCCTTTCTGAATAAAAACCTGCACAAACGAGGTTGCCATCGTTCCCGATTTTGAAGGTCAGGTCAGTGATAAATTTATCTTTCAGGTCTATTTTATATTCAGCGGCTTGTTCATCCCCTCCGGTATAGGCCAAAATGATATAGTGATAATTCGGCATTCCGTTCCTGCGTGAACGCACTTTATCATAATAGAGTTTCCCCAATAAATAAACGTTCCCTGAATCATCGACTTTGTATTCCTGAACGGCCAATAATTCGTCACTATAGGGCAGGGTTATATCCCTGTTCCATACAGGTTCAAAATTATTGTTAAAAACATTTAAGGTGAATTTTTCCGCTTCGTTTCGTTTATAAGGCAATTGACCGTAAACAAGCACTTTAGTGGAATCCTTGGATATTTCAATGTCATAAGAACCTTCCTTTATCCAACTGCCAGTATTGATTTCAGCAATTTTATTCAGCTTTTTAGATGCTGTAAAGCGTTGTGAAACGGTTTGGTAAAATAGAAAATTCTTTTCCTTAGCCTTATTGTTGTAACTGGTAAGCAGATATAACTGACCGTTCAAATGGATGAGGTCTTCAAACTGAAGATCACTGTTTTTATATTTCAGATCGATTTTTTCCGAACGGCGCAGTTTCATTTTACTGTCGTAACGCTCGACGTAGATCTTCGGGGTATTGTCAAGAACACTTCTTTTCTGCCTTACCGTGATCATGCCGTTACTATTGGAATTCACGATCTTCTCGATGAAGGTTCCGGTTGGTTCTTTAAGCTCATCACCCCAGCTTAGAATTGCCGGTGCCTTTTCCGCCTGACTCCAGCCAAAAAGGGGTAAACAAAGAAGAATGATTAAATTGATATTTTTCATGAGTTTAAAAATTTTTTGCGGTAAAAAATGCAGAAAATTTTCTGCACTCATGTAACCGCTTCGCTCTCCCATGATATTTTTTAATCATTCTTTTGTGTATAGTTTATGATTAATAAATATCATGGTCGTTTCATAGCTAGAAATTTCCTGGTTTTCCGACTCACTGCGTTCGTGGTCCCGGCACTATGTGCTTCCCTGCGGCGGGATCTCCCCCCGACATTAACATGTACGGGATTTCGCTTTGCTCAACGTTGGTCGATTTGAGGCTCGCAAGCTTGCTGTCCCGGCACTGCGTGCACGAGGATGTCGCTTTGCTCCATTTGACGCGGTTTGAGATGGTTTGATGTGGTGTGAAAAAATCAAACTACATCAAACAATGTAAACGTTATTTAATCCTCCTATACTTCGACGCATTCGAAGGATCTACTCTCGACATAACCCTGATCACTTTATTTTGTTCATCCAGAGAAGCGATTTTGAATATTTCGATGATCTCGGATGCTTTGGTTGCATTAAATACCTGAAGAATCATGCAGTTAGGGTATGCCTGGTTTACTTTTTCGATATCGTCAAAAGTGGTTGCCAGTGTAGCACGGCCCTGGTCCACATTTTCAGCCATATTATCGAGGCCCTGGCGGTGGTATTGATACATGGCCAGTCTGAAAGGTTTTACCCTTGGAGACAGCAGGTTCTCTGCCAGCCAATAGCGGTTACGGTTACTTTCAGAGGGTGTCCATCCGCTGAAAGGGCTTGGCGTGGAGCTTGATGGAATGTTATTGATCGCATCCTGGGCCAATTGGAAAAACTCTTCCCCGCCAAGCGGAGAGAAACTATCATAATCCAATCCTAATACGATATATGCGTAAAAAGCTAACACGGAGGATAAATTTCCATTGAAGGCTGTTTTACTATAAATCAGTGGATCGAACTGTTGGTAATTAAAAAATAAATCCCGGTCCAGATGATTAAAGATAGGAGTTTCTGAATCAGAATTGTAAATCGGGCGTGAAGCCTGGATCGCCAGGTCCGCTTTAAAACTGGTCGGGGATGATTCTTCCTGGAGAGTTAGCACCAGATTGCAGTTGATGCGTTCTTCCGGGTCGTAAATATCATTGGTCCATTTCTGGCTGTTCAAAAATTCGCGAATGGTCTGCTCCAGTGTTTCGAAAACCTTTGGGTCAACCGTCTGCAGTTTCTGAGTATTGATTCTTACATTGAAGTTGAGTTCCTGTGCCTGCGAAGACAACCCAAAACAAGTAATGAATAATAGTATGAATAATTTCTTCATGTATCCTTATAAATTTTCCTGTCAGTTTAAAAGTTTTGGAGGTATTACCCCTCAAGTCTGTTGGCCAGTTCATCAATAATATCGCCGGCAACCTCAGTCTTTGATTTTAACTCAAAATTCTTGATCTTATTGTCTTTACCAATGATGGAAATCTTATTAGTGTCGTAGCCAAAACCAGCTCCTTTGTCATTCAGGGAGTTTAAAACGATAAAATCAAAGTTTTTCTTCTTGATCTTGGCCTTGGCATTAGCCTCTTCAGATTGTGTTTCCAGTGCAAAACCAACGAGTAATTGATCTGCTTTTTTGGACTGTCCAAGTTCTTTGGCAATATCCGGGTTTTCCACCAGTTCAATGGTAAAATCCTGGTCGTTTTTTTTGATCTTCTGTTCGGCGTATGCTTTGGGACGATAATCAGCTACAGCTGCTGCAAGAATACCGGCATCACAATCTGGAAACAAGCGAACCGAATTGTCCCGCATTTCGACTGCTGTCGTAACATTGATCACTTCTACTCCGGGATGGTCCGTAGTAAGATGTGTAGGCCCTAAAACCAGGTAAACCTGTGCGCCGTTATCGGCAGCTTCATTGGCAAGGGCGATGCCCATTTTACCGGAAGAGTAGTTTCCTATAAACCTCACCGGATCGATCTTTTCATAAGTTGGACCGGCAGTGATCAGAATTTTCTTTCCGGAGAGCTTTTGTTCCTTGTCAAAGAAGTTATCCAGAAAGGTTACGATATCCTCCGGTTCAGCCATCCGGCCCTCACCCGTTAGTCCGCTGGCCAGTTCGCCAAAACCCACGGGAATCATGTGGTTGCCGAATGAAATTAACCGCTCTACATTACCTTGTGTGGTAGGGTGTTGCCACATATCCAAATCCATCGCCGGTGCAAAAAACACCGGACAACGGGCAGAGAGATATACAGCCTGGACGGCATTGTCGCAAATGCCAGTCGCCATTTTGGCAAGAGTGTTGGCTGTTGCCGGAGCCACGATCATCGCGTCAGCCCACAATCCCATCTCTACGTGATTGTTCCATCCCTCCCCTGAACTTACACTCGAA
>QQUB01000716.1 GCA_008501835.1 Bacteroidota bacterium | reverse complement strand
CTGCAGCAGGAATATCTGCAGGAACAATCAGAACCTTCTGGATTTCGTTAGATTTTTCAAAAGTCCTCGCTTTGATCTTACTGGACAATCCCGATTGTGCGGTAATTGTTCCAGTAACAAAAAGTAAAATAAATACTGGTAACAGTCTTTTCATACTAAATAATTTTATTCTTTAATTAAACTAGGATTAAATATAAATTAGTTTTCGGACTTTCCCTTTTTTATAACTCTTTTTTCAAAAACAAATTTGTTCTTTCTTTTCATTAAGAAGCATAAAAATCTTTTTATAAAAGACAAATGCTCCTCAAAATTGAATTTCAAGGAGCATTTGTTAACTTAAATCAAAATTTTAAGAATTTAATTTTGTCCCGATGAACAGCATGAGTACTCTACCTCCATGCAAAGATATAAATCAATCAAGCCATCCAGTGAAAAAACTATATCTGTAACAATTACCGTTCCCGAACAAGTGGGCTTATTAGCATTTGCAATATCAATTGCTTCTTGGACTAAGTCTCTTTGCTCAGAATAGGTTACATTATCAAGATCCGAAACAAAATTTGGAATATAAATACATGACAATCCGGTTTCGGTTGATAAATAAGTTAATGTCTCTAAACAGTTTTCATGACCAAAACAATAATCGTAAACCCTATCTAAAAGAGCAGTGCCAGTGGGAGTTCCTACAGGTGCTAAATCCTCATAAGGAACAGTTTGCTGTGGACAAGCTGGTGGTTTTAATAAGTCTTCTTCACCATTTCCAATTTGGCTATTCATATGAAGCATTTCTTCTTCTGAATATATGGTTTTGGAGAAGTCTTCTTTAACACAACCAAGTAATAAGAATGTAAGTAAAGAAAAGAACGCAACTTTAATTAAAGATTTCATTTGTATGGATTTTAAAGTGATTAAATCATAGAAATAACATGATTTAAATATTTAATAAAATTCCATATATTTTAAATGACAAAAGCTACCTAAAAATAGTGAAGTTTATCAACTTCCTTGAAATATCAGTCATCCATTGCATTTCATTGTTTAGCCAATTTCTTTACAATTTTATGCCCGTTTTTTTCGAGAACCAACAGATAGGTGCCCGCCGGAACCTCTTTTAAAGAGACCTTTTCCACCCAAAATCCAGTGATATTCATCGTTTCATTATACACTATTTTACCTGACATGTCGGACACTTTCAAATGATATTCTCCTGGCACTCTGGCTTCAGCCTCAATGGTAATTTCTTCCCTGAACGGATTTGGACTTACCTGAAAACTATTCAATTGAAGGTCGGAAAGAAGATTAACAACAACCTCTACCGCAATCGAAACAGCCGTACATCCTTCTGGAGAAGACACTTCAACACTGTAATTTCCGGTTTGAGTTGCCTCGTAGCTGGATTCATTGGCGTCGGCGATAACGTTGCCATTCCACAACCACTGATAACCGGCGTAAATATCCGGAACAGACAATACATTTTCTACAACTCCAATTACCGGAGGAACTGCCAGGGAACCATTTGAAAGTTCAAAAGTCTGGACCTTCTCACAGTCATTATTATCTACTACTGTTACGGTGTAAGTGCCAGCCGTCAGACCAGATATACTCTGTTCTGTTTCCCCATTGGACCAGTTAATGTCGTAAGGAGCATTCCCATTAATTAAATTCAGACTAATGCTGCCATTCGCATCACCTTCACAGGTTTCATTTTCTGCTTCGCCTGATACTTCAAAAGCCGCACAGACCTCCTGTATTTGAAAAATATTGCCTGAGCCGCGGCCAGCAAGGTATAATTCTCCCTGGTGATCTTCACCAAAACTGGTAAACTCATTATTCGTGGAATTGATCAGTTGCACATTATTCCAGCCTTCATCTCCATCAGGAGTCAGTGACCATATTCTTCCGGAACAAAAATCCGTATAAAGATAATGTCCGTATAATTCCGGAAACTCCGTACCACGGTAAACAAAACCTCCGGTAATGGAACATCCATTGGTAAAATTATTACTGTACACGACCACTGGCATAGTCAACTGGCTTTCATCCGGACAATCGTCAGGGTCATTATTATAAGTTTCAAATCCTTCGAAACAACGCCAGCCGTAGTTCTCTCCCCCCGGGCTATCAGCAGGTTGAAAATTAACCTCTTCCCACTCATTCTGACCCACATCGGCAATCCACATATCCCCCGTTTCGCGATCAAAACTGAATCTCCAGGCATTGCGGAGTCCAAGTGACCATATCTCATCAAGGGTGAAATCATCAAATGCAAAAGGATTAGTCTCCGGGATACTGTAAGGGTCTCCGTTATCAATATCGATTCGCAACATTTTCCCAAGGAAGGTTAAACGATTTTGCCCGTAACCATAAGGATCTCCTCCTGAACCTCCATCCCCTAAACTGATATACAAATAACCATCAGGTCCGAATTTAATGGCTCCTCCATTATGATTAGAAAACGGCTGATCCTCTTCCAGAATCACCAATTCGCTGGACGGGTCTGCAAGGTTTGGATTACTGCCATCTACCGTAAACCTGGAAACCCGGGTATCTCCGTTATTTTTGGTGTAATACACAAAAAAGTAGCCATTCTCATTGTAGTTTGGATGAAAAGCCAATCCAAGCAAGCCTTGTTCATTACCGTTCGATCCTACCTGGCCATCTATATCCAGGAAAGGAGTGGCCAACACATCGTGGTTTCCATCAATTATTTTTATCACCCCATCCTGCTCCACAACAAACAACCTGTCATCCCCGGCAGAAGCAATATCTACGGGAGAATCAAAACCGTTGGCTATCACACTCAAAGCGATCTGAGGCTGAGCCGTTATCCCAACAGGAAGGGAAAGACTGCCTACCAGCAATAGAATAAAAAAGGAAAATGAATTATGAAAAGAAAATGGAAATTTAGCGGAATACCATTTAAGGTTTCCTTTTGCCAAAAGTAGACAGCTGTTCATCTCAGAGTTTTTTTGAAAAAATAAAGTTAATCCATTTTTTCAGAAAGCCTGAACACGTGTCTTTGTTTTTGTAATATGGGAGACAAGATTGGAAAGCAAAATGCATGAATGCAAAAATGCTTGAATGCATAATTATTCCATTCAAGCATTTTCGCATTCCTTCATCCAGGCATTATTTCATTACTCATTCAACGCCCAATCATACTCCAGATACGTCACCTTTGCATTGGATTTGATGGTGATTTGAGCATATTTATTTAAGTAGTTGATGATATTATCAAAATCCCCGGCATACCACTCAAAGATCTTTGATATCTGCACTTTCTTTTCGCCGATCTTATTGTAATTGGAATTATTGATAAAATTTCGGGCCTGTTTTTCGAAATTGGCTTCAAGGTTTTCAGCCGTCCATGCTTTATTGAGTAGCGGTGGGCAGGATTTTGCGGCACAATTAACTGCAAAATGGATCCGGGCATCTTTATACCGAGGTCTCAGAATCTCATTTTCAATTTGATCCAGGGAATAGGTTTCGCTACCCAATTTTATCCATTTCTTACTCCATGGTTTTCCGGAATGGATCTTGGTAATACTTGAAACCGGGTAATGGTCAACGATGAGTTTGACGGTAAAGGCATTATAGGCATTGATCCAATAGGCCATTTTTTTATTGCGCGACCAGGAATTCTGAACCGGGTTAGCTGCCAGCAGATCCAGGTATTGTTGTAATTTCACCTTCTCCTTCTTCATACCGGCATAATTAACTTTACCAGTAGAGGAAACATATTTTTGGAGCAATTCATCCCAAATCTGGTGGGATAAAGCCGGTAAGGTTACAAGGTCAGGTTCAGGAGCAACATCTTCTGTTTTGTTTTCAACCACAACCTCTGATTCGACCGGTTCCACTTCTGAAATAACTTCTTGCTTTTGTACTTCTTCGGGTACAGGTTTAATTTCTTCGTGGGATTTAATTGGCTTTTCCTTTGGGGTTTCCGTTTGTGGTTTATCAGGCAATGTTTCTTTTTCGACTTGATCTACGACGATATTTTTTTCCTCCGTTTGTACCTCAACAGTTTCTTTAGGTTCATGGATGACTTTATCAGATTCCAAACCCTCCGGAACAGGCTTTGCATTGGTACAAGCCACAAAAAAGAGTAGTGTAAATAAAATTGCAATTGGTTTTTGAAACATTTTTTCCTTTTTTCTGATTAATTAAATAATGTAACGGGTTACGGGTTTTCTATTGAATCCCTACCATAACAAATGATGATAGACAGATATTGTTTACTATAATTTCAAAGTTGTTCAATTCCGGACAATTTTAGACAATTCCTGTAAGTTATCTGTTTGCACAAACTTAATAAAACCCGTTTAATGCTTATTCTCAAATTAATTATGTAATTAAAATAATTATAAAACAATTATTTTTATTTTAAATTTACCAATTAAACACTTGAACTCATAAATGCAGTCTCCCGTAATATTACTGGCCTTTTCCAATGACAATGACGACCATCTGGCTCTGCTGGACGCTGAACGTCGTGCCATAAGTGATCATCTGGTCCCTTTGGAAAGTCAGCAATATTTGCAATTGCATTCAGAACCTTCGGCCAGAATAAAAGATTTAACCAGGTACTTTACCCTGTTCAAGGACAGAATTTCCATTTTTCACTATGCCGGTCACGCTGCCAGTACGAAGATTTTTCTGCAGGAAGGTGATGCGGACGCCGAGGGGTTAGCCAATCTGCTTGCTACCCAATCCAACATCAAACTGGTTTTCCTCAATGGTTGTTCCACCAGGGAACAGGTTAAAAAACTGATAGACCTGGGAGTTCCATCGGTAATCGCTACAAGCGTACCCGTTTCGGATCCGGCAGCCAAAGACTTTGCAGACAACTTCTATAAGGCACTTGCTACAGAACATAGCATTGAAGAAGCTTTTACAGTTGCTGCTTCCGCCTACCAAATGGGATCCGGAACAGAGGTCAAAATACACAGAAGTCTCGATATTGATGAAGAAGGCGACTCAACTGATGAAATGCCCTGGGGGCTTTATGTCAGCAAAGACAAGCAGGATGTTTTACAATGGAAAATCCCGCTCAAGAGTGCAGCTTCGTTTATTATCAGAGATGCGAATCTAAAATATCAGCCCGGGACAAGTCTCAACAAAAAACTGGTTGAGACCATTGCCAACTCGATCATGCCTTACGCTGAGACCATCCGGGATCTCATTGAGGAGGCTAAAAGGAAACGCCGGGAACCAAAAATGCGGGACCTTAGAGTTGCGGTAATCGATGCATTCCCTACTCCGGTTGGTACACATTTGCGGAAGCTACTACAGGCAGAGACCATCAACACGGATAGGTTGCAGAAGATCGTCAATGTATATTCCATTGCCGCACAATTTCTTGCTTACATCCTTCTGGCCCAGCTGTGGGATGAAAAACATCACAACAACCAGCTGGAAATTCCCGAAGAGCACAAAAACAACCTAAAACGCTTTCTTGGTCTTTCTTCCGAAGAAGTAAGAGGTTACAATTACATCAACCTGATCAGGACGCTGGGAGATATTTTTGAAAATAATAAAGTCGAACCCTTTATTGCGGAATTCTCTGAACTCAGGAAAGAATTTAGGGCCGACAGTGAATTCCGAAAGGCCTGTTCTTTTCTGGAAGAACTGAAAGTCGTTTTAAAAACAAAAGTTTCAAGCGACGAGGTGGAAAGCTTTTGTGTGCAGGCGGAGGACCATTTATGTGAGGTTTTTAAACACATCGGTTTCTCCACAAAATACACCTTGATGACCATTAAAAGGATCGACCTGATCAAGGAAAGACACAAAACTCCTGAATATTTACACAACCTTGTTATACTTGACAAACTCACTGCTGCGTTTGGAGAATTAGACGATGTACTTTATTCAACTTCCTTTACAGAAAATGAATCGGTGATCTTACTCTACGATGAGGACGATGTATCACCGAATCTCAACCTGTCTCCCTTTTTAATTGACGAAAATGCTCTCAGTGGTCAGAAAAACTCAAAGCTGTTTTTCTATCATCACCAGCAAGACTCAGGAGTACACTATTTACTTACAGATAATCTCAAAGACACCATGGAGGTCAATCAAGACCGCTATGGACAGATAAAGGATTTGTTCGATCGATTCTACCGGGAGGTAGTTGAAGGGGAATCCGGAGCTACGGTTGTGGAGTGAATGGAAAAAGGAGTGCATAATGCAGAGTGAAGGGTGCAGAATTTAGAAAGTAAAATCATAACTCATTAAAAGTCTCGTAGAGACTAAATATCGGTAACAAGGTTTGTGGACTTCCTTTTCAATCTCATGATGACCGAATGACAAAAAGAAGCAGGAAAACCAAATTTGATAGATAAAAACAAATGGTAAGCGATCTACTCAAGGCTGATTTTATCAACTCCATTGATTTTGACCCAATGGAAAAACTGGCCGCCAAAAAAGCGGAAAAGTTACCGGTAGATTATTTTGATTTTTATAATGCTGTGTCCAGTGTATATTCCTCGAAAATTGAAGGGGAGAATATTGACTTTGACAGTTTTTTTAAACACAAGTTCTTAAACGTTCAATACAATCCTGACTATACAAAAAGATCGGAGGATTTGTTCAGAGCTTATAAATTCATTCAGGCCAATAAATTCACACAGGAGAATGTGTTTAAAGCGCATGGAATTCTGAGCGAACATTTATTACCAGAAAATCAAAGAGGCCAAATTAGAAATAACCCCATGTTTGTGATCAATGAAGATGACAGGATTGAGTACGTAGCATGTGAACCGGACAGATTAGGCAAG
>QQUB01000400.1 GCA_008501835.1 Bacteroidota bacterium | reverse complement strand
CTATGCAGTGAATGGTAATCCGGTAACGATAACAGATGTAACGGAGAATCCTTTCTTTTTCGATGTAACAGAAGCCGGTAGCTACGAACTTATTTCCGTAGAAAGTGCCGATGGTTGTCCCGTGGAAGTCAGCGGGCAGGGGTCCGTAACTCAGGTGGTCAACACGGCAACTTTAAGTGGGCAAGGGGAAATTTGTGGAGGTGCTAATTCCGTGACAATGACTGTTGACCTGCCGGGGGCAGGGCCGTGGAACATATTTTATTCTGTGAACGGATCCCAGGAATCTATTTTTAATGTCACCACCAACCCTTATACCTTTGAAGGAACCATTGCAGGGACCTACCAGTTGAATTCTGTGGAGAGTGCCGATGGTTGTCCGATTGATGTTTCCGGACAGGGCACTATTACCGAAGTTGTAAATACTGCAACTCTTAGCGGAGACGGAGAAGTATGTGGAGGAACGAGTTCTGTGGAGATGTCTGTCAACCTGCCGGGACCTGGTCCATGGCACATCACTTATGCGGTCAATGGACAGCAAAATATTATTACCGATGTATCCTCAAATCCATTTGTTTTTCAAGGAACAGAACCTGGGAATTACCAATTGATTTCCGTGGAGAGTGCCGATGGTTGTCCGATTGATGTTTCCGGACAGGGCACTATTGCAGAAACTCAGGTAACGGTTAGCCCCACTACAGATGAAGTCAGTTGTAATGGAGGCAACGATGGAATGATACAACTCACTGCTCAGGGTGGAACCGCCCCGTACACATATGACTGGGGAACGGGATCTTCTGCCAACCCGGTAATATCCGATCTTCCGGCCGGTTCGTATTTCATTACGGTTTATGATGCCTTTGGCTGCGAAGGACAGGTCAATGTTCAAATTACCGAACCTCCCCAATTGACTGCTCAGGTGATCGATATTGAAGATGTGGACTGTAGTAACCTTGGAGGCAGTATTTCCCTGGGGGCTTCAGGAGGAACAGGGCCATACGACTTCCTATGGGAAGATGGGGCTAATACAACCAGTCAATCCGGTCTCAATCCTGGAGATTATTTTGTTACGGTTATAGATGATAATGGCTGTGAGACCTATTTGCAGGCTAACATTCAGGATTTGATAGAATATCCAATCGCCATTGCTCAAGCGAATCCTATAAATTGTTATGATGATCAGGCACTAATTACTGGTCAGGGATCAACGACCGAAAATGTCTATTACAATTGGTATGCGCCTAATGGTGCTTCTCTTTCACAAAATGGCATTAATATTAGTGTAGACGAACCCGGAATTTACACGTTTGTCGTTACAAATTTTGTGAATCAATGTGCAACAGAATACCAGGTAGAAGTTGTAACTGATCTTGAGCCACCTATCGTTGACGCAGGAGAAGATGATGCACTTGATTGTATGAATACGGGTGTTTGGCTGAATGGAACCACGGTTACTCCGGATCCTTTATATCTTTTCCAGTGGTTCACGCCTGACGGGAACATAATGCAGGGAGAAGAATCACCAAATATTCAGGTGGATGCTCCCGGACTGTATATTTTAAGTGTTCTGAATACTGAAAACGGCTGCCTTGGTGAAGACGAAGTCTTAGTGGATGAGAATGTGGATCTTCCGGAAGTCATAATTCAAACTCCGGCTCCTATCACGTGTTCCGATGGAGAAATTACCCTCTCCGGTTTTGGAAGCACTTTTGGTCCCGGAATCGAATACGAATGGTCGACAAACGATGGAAATCTCCTTGGCAATGTTACCGAAGAGGAGGTCATGGTAAATGTCTCAGGGAACTATGAATTACTTGTCACAAATACAAACAATGGATGCATGAATTCCTTAGAGGTATTTGTTCCAATTGATACCATAGCCCCGGTTGCAGATGCCGGTGATGATTTTGAACTCGATTGTTATGGCAATTCATTGTTTTTAGATGGAAGTAATTCCAGTTCGGGCAATAATTATGCTTACGAATGGACCACCAGTGACGGGACGATTTTATCCGGCAATGATGGAATTACCCCGGAGACTGATGCTGCCGGAGTGTATACATTAGTGGTTACGAATATTGACAATGGTTGCCTGGATTCGGATCAGACTCAGGTATTCAATAGTATGGGGGCCCTTACTTTGTCTGCCGATGTTGGCGATGTTTTAAATTGTTATAACTCAAGCATTGATATACAAGGTTTTGTCGAGGAACCTGGTGCCCAATATGACGTTTTGTGGACCAGTGCAGATAACAATCCAATTGTTAATCCGGGTAATCTTCAAATAACGGTCAATAACCCCGGGATTTATCAAATGGAAGTAACGAATACTGACAATGGCTGTGTTTCAAATTACGGAGTCGAGGTATTCCAGGATATTGTCCAACCGGTGGCTATTGCAGGGGAGGATCAAATTGTCAATTGTTTTGATAACTCAGCAACCCTCGATGCAAATGGTTCGGATTTTGGAGACGAGTTTTCTATAACCTGGTTTTTACCAGATGGGTCTTCGACTCCAGATGTCTTAAGCCTTGAAACAGATCTTTCCGGAATCTTTACTTTAGAGGTTTTCAATGTTGAAAACGGATGCCTTACCAATGACCAGGTTGAAGTTATTCCTGATTTTGACATTCCTATAGCAGATGCTGGTCAGGACCTGGAATTGAATTGCCTACATACATCCTTAGCTCTTAGCGGAAGTGCTTCCGCCGGCGTTGACGGGATGTCATTTGAATGGTTTGATCTCCAACACAGTGTTGTTTTATCAAACACATCTCTGGAGCCAGAGGTGATGGAACCGGGATGGTATGCTCTGAATGTAGCTAATCAGGACAATGGATGTATCAATGCAGATACTGTTTATGTAGGTCAAAATATTGAACTTCCTCTGGCGATGGCAGAAGTAGATGGTGAGATAAATTGTGAAAATGATGAAGTGAATTTATTGAGTTCTGCCTCCTCACAAGGTAATGAATTTGCATACGAATGGAGCCTGACAGAATTTGGAATTGCCATTTCAGATGATCCTGAATATGCTGTTGATTATGCAGGTACTTACCAGCTAATTGTCACCAATACCGATAACCACTGTGTTGATACTGCTTATATTGCAGTTACTGAAAATTTTGAAATGCCAGTCGCAGAAATTGCTGATCCGGACGATATTACTTGCGAACAATTGGTGGTAAATCTGGATGCAACTGCTTCCAGTTCCGGGAATGAGTTTGAATACATCTGGACCTTACCTGATGGGAGTGCCATCAATCAGCAAACTCCTGAATTTAATGCTTCCAGCGTAGGGAGCTACACTCTCCAGGTTCTTAACACTACTAATGGCTGTACGGATGAGGCAAGTGTTGAAGTAATTAGTCTGGATGTATTACCCACTGCCGAAGCGGGACCAAGTCAATTGATTAATTGTTATGAGTCACAGGTTACCCTTAACCCATCCGGATCTTCAGTTACAGGAAATTACAGCTATACCTGGCAGGAGCAAAATGGCGCTACCATAAGTCAGGCAGTATCACTCGAAACTATTGAGGTAACAGAACCAGGCATTTATGAATTTGTGGTTACTGACCTGGATAATGGTTGTGCCTCGGCAGATGCAGTTATTGTTAATATTGATGTTGAGGAGCCCGTTGCAGAGGCTGGTGCTTCCATAACACTAACATGTGCTGAACCTACACTCAACCTCGATGCGAGTCAGAGCAGCCAGGGCAATATGGCTTTTGAATGGAGCACTGCCAATGGTTCTATCCTTTCGGGGGAAAATGAAGTCTGGCCGCTTATAGCGTCTCCTGGACAATATGATTTGTTGGTTACCAATCTGGATAATGGGTGCCAGGCCAGTGACTTTGTTCAGGTCGAAATTGATACCCTGCACCCGGATATTGGAGTATTGCCAATTGGGATGCTTACTTGTGATGTAACCAGTGTAGATATTCAAAGTACAACTGGAGGAATATATACTCTCACCTGGCTGGACGAAAACGGTGGTGAAATCGGAACAGGGGAAGTGCTCTCAGTTGAAATACCTGGATTTTACACATTAATTGCTGAAGATGCCAATAATGGATGTGAAAGTAACTTGTCTGCACAGGTCTGGCAAAATATAGCTCTTCCTCAAGCTGATGCAGGTGTCTCTGCTACCTTAACTTGCGAGACGGTCAGTTTACAGTTGGACGGAACTGGAAGTAGCGGAAACAGTGATTATCAATGGAGTACAAATAATGGTAATATTGTTTCAGGAGGAACTGGCTTGACTCCTGTTATCAACCAGCCGGGAACCTATACCATTTTGGTAACCGATGATTTTAATGGTTGTCAATCTTCTGATCAGGTTACCATTGCTGAAGATACGGAGACTCCTCTGGCTATTGCAGCAAATGACGGAATGCTCACCTGTACGAATTTGGAGGTGACGCTGTTGGGTACCAGCGATATCGGAAATAACTTTGATTTTGAGTGGCAATATGCCAACGGACAAACTTTTGCAACAGGCATTTCAAGCACTGTTGTTACCACTCCAGGTACTTATCAGTTTTATGTTTATAATCCGGAAAATGGATGTGATAACAGTATCACTGTTTCAGTAGAACAAGATATTGAAACACCGGTGGCGGATGCAGGAGAGTCCGAAGATCTTACTTGTATAATAACTAATTTGACGCTTGACGGAAGTGTGAGTTCATCTGGAGGAAATAATTTCTACTATGAATGGACAGGACCAGCGAATGGGATCATTGCCAATCCGAATTCCTTGAATCCGATTATTCAGCATCCTGGTACCTATACTTTGCAGGTAACCAATGAGGACAACGGTTGTACGGATATTGATGTGGTGGATATTGAGCTGATTGCTCCCACAGGGATTGAAGTTGATCTTCAACAACCACTTTGTCACGGAGATCCTGCTTATCTGGATGTCCAAACCATTGATGGAGGTGCTGAACCGTATGTATTTTCAATAAATGGAGGGTCATCATTTACACAAACCCAGGAGTTCACCTTGCTTTCTCCGGGCTGGCACCTTTTAGTTGTTCAGGATGCTAACGGTTGTGAATTTACTGAAGGAATATTTGTGGAGGATATTCCTGAATTGGAAATTGAAATTGAACCGACAGCTATTATCAAACTGGGAGAGGAGTACCAGATAAATGCTACGGTTAATGTGCCGGAAAGTGAACTTGCCTCCATTACCTGGACGCCATCGGATAGCCTGAGTTGTTCGGATTGTCTGAATCCGATAGCTTCACCACACCGCACAACCAACTACCTGCTTGAAGTCATTTCCGAAAACGGTTGTATGGACGAAGCCTGGTTCAGGCTGATTGTTGATGAACGTCCGGCAATATATATTCCGAATGTTTTTTCTCCCAACGGTGATGGCAACAATGAAATATTCCACATTTTCTCAAGAGAGAATACTGTTAAAATCGTGAACTCTTTACAGATTTTTACCCGTTGGGGTGAAATGGTGTTTGAGGTTTATGATTTTCCACCAAATGATCCACAGTATGGATGGGATGGTTACCATCGTGGAGTTCCTGTAAATTCAGGAGTTTTTGTATATTGGACTGAAGTAGAATTGATAAATGGTCAAAAAGTCATTCTTAAAGGTGATGTGACGATTATTTATTAATTTCTCAAGTCACAGGTTTCGGGGTATGGGTTCTTACAAAATACCGATAACCCGAAACTTGTAACCCGCACAAAACCTAATCTTAAAACCGGAGTTATGTCTCAAAAGGTTGAAATTCAGGAAGCCATTTCCAGTTTCATGAATAGTTTCGACTTAAAGGACTGGACACGCATGAAGGAAGTTCTGGCTGATCGCATTTTGGTTGATTACAGTGACCTGAAAAATGAGGATGTTCAGGAAATTTCAGCTGAAGATTATGTTGGCAGGAGAGTAAACCTTCACGAAAAACTGCACCTGCATCATTTGATTACCAATTTTGAAGTGGATGTCGGTGGGCGTTCTGCATCAGTATTAGCTAGCTGTCTGATCTTCCGAAAAGCCGGGCAACAGTCTTTTAATACCCATGCACTTTATGAGTTTGGGCTAATTCTTGATGAAGCTGATAATTGGAAAATCAAGCGAATAAAACAGGCTGTTCTGTGGAATGATGGAGATCTTCAAATTGAATGGTAGGGTAGAGGAAGACTTTTAATCTCCTGCTTCATCCAATGCAATGGAAGCTTCTTCCCAGGCTTCCATTACCTCTTCCAGTTCTGCTTTTTTCTGTTGGTAATCTTTTAATTTTTCTTCTGAACCTGGGGTCGTGTAAAACCCAGGGTCTTCCATGGCCTTTTCATAATTGGCTATTTCTTCCTCCAGCCTTTCTATCTTTTTCTCGGCATTGGAAATGGCCCTCATGAGTTTTTTACGTTCTTCGTATGATATTTGTTTTATCGCCTTTTCCGGGTTTACACTTTCGGAAGACTTCTGAGCTTTTGTCGACATCTCCACATCCCGCATATTATCCATGGCCCGCTTATCCAGGAAATAATTGACATCTCCCAGGTGGGTGAATAACTTTTGATCCCTGAATTCGACGGTCTTATCGGTGAGCCCACTTAAAAATTCTCTGTCGTGAGAAACAACAATCAGTGTTCCGTCAAAGTCCAGCAAAGCTTTTTTCAGAATATCTTTTGAAATAATATCCAGGTGATTTGTCGGCTCATCAAGCACCAGTAAATTGAATGGCTTCAGCAGCAGGCAAGCCATCGCAAGCCTTGCTCTTTCTCCTCCGGACAAAACACTCACCTTTTTGTCGACATCTTCTCCACTGA
>QQUB01000288.1 GCA_008501835.1 Bacteroidota bacterium | reverse complement strand
ATTTCCGTGATTTTGTTCCTTATTGGTGTTGCCGGAGTGGTTATCCTTTGGCAGAGGAATTCAGGTAAAAAAGAAGAAATCGACACAGGGACTAAATAATTCACTGGACCAAAGTATCAACAATACCACAATTACAAACGGAAGGGAAAATCATAGCTTGCCTGTTTTTACTTGATTTAGAAGGTTTGAATCCCGGGTAGATATGTTTTAATTCCGTCGTATCTCCATTTTCTTCAATGATTTCGAGGTCATACCTCACCACGACTTTGGCACCGATGGGAGCATGATAATATAACCGCCACATATCTCCCTCTGTCATACCAATACAACCATTGGAATAAGCTTTGCCTAAGGTTGCTCGATTCGTCGTTGGGTGGATCATCTGACCGTATCGCTGGCCGTCAAGTTCAGGTTCAATCCAGGGAACTCCGGGCAATTTGGTTACTTTTCCATCATCCCTTCGGGTTACATGATAAATCCTGTTATCACTCGGATTGATAAAAATCGGTGATTTATTAATCCTGATGACCGTACCGACACCCGTTCTTGTCCTTAAATCAACTTTTTTTCCGGCCATGGCCAGGTATTTTTCCTGCGTTCTTCCAACTCTGACCGGGTAAGTGTAGCGAACAATGTCATTTTCAATGATCCGTAATTTGAATTCAGGAATATTTATATCGATCACTGTAGCTTCCAACCTTTGTCTGATAGAATCCGTTTGCAGCGAATCCGGTATCAGCAATTGCTCGCCCGCTCTTAATGCCAGTAAACTTTGCGGATCTTCACTGAAAATACCCCGGTCCATGAGGTAGTAATAATCGGTATGGGCAAGGGTGTCGATCAACCAGGGATTTGCCTGTACGATCAGATGCTCCTCAATGCAATAGCTGAGGGTAGTATCCAAATGCGCAACGAGGCTGTCCATAAATTCAAAATATCCACGAATGGGCACATCGTAATTTACTTCATGATACAAGGGAGGTGGCGGAGCTTCAAAGTTTTCATCGGGAATGAAAATTTCAACCTGCGTTTCGGAAGGATGTTTGCAGGTGGCAAACAAAAGCATACCTATGGACAAGAGTCCAACCAAGGAATTCACCATTGAATTAAAAGCGCGCATAACCGGAATTTTAGTCCAAGTCTCTGGGTGTCGACTATTAGGTACTGGAAAAAAATGAAGCCGGAATTACTGCTTTTAGAATAGGTAATTTAAGGGTTTTTGGGGATAAATGCATGAATGAAATAGGATAGCTATTAGTGTATTTTTTAACCGCAAGGGGCGCAATGGAAGCGCAAAGGACGCAAAAATTAATTTGCTAATAGAACAATTACGTTGCGCCCCTTGCGTGATCTTTGCGTGCCTTGCGGTTAAACAAAACGCAACAGAACAGCAGAACAGCAGAATAATGAATATCGAATGTAGAAGTTTAAGGGATTTTCTATCAACCTATGATTTTTTCTTTCGATGAAAATAACCCTGCCGCATACGGAAAGCCAGACGGCCGTCATTTCTTTTGATAGGAACACCCAGCACCTCGCCGCAATCAGGGCATTCGAGGTTTGGCAGGTCTCCCGGTTTGGTGATGGATGGATCGTATTGAAGTTTTTCCAGTTCGGGAGGTTCCAGGATGCGGCTGAGATAACAACGCAAGATGCCTCCCTTTCCCAACTTCAAATAAGTAAAGACCTTGTGTCCGCATTTGCCACAGGAAATATCGTAGACCTTGTCATTACCGCTGAAACCCTTTGATTTTTTAAACTTTTTGCCCATCACTTATAAATAACGCGAGTGTGTTCCATTTTCTTTCTTATCTCATAAACCTGATCAGGAGAAAACCCGCATCGAACAATACTCAATTCTTCGAGGTGCTGCATATGCTTGAAAAACTTTCTGGGTAATTCTTTTAAATTGAAATTATAATCCAGTTTAAGTTTTTTCAATTGTTTTAACTCAAAAAGCTCAGCAGGCAGTTTTTCCAGATGAGTATCGGTCAGGTCGAGTGATTCCAGGTTTTTCAAACGACCGATCTCTTTAGGTAAATTCACCACAAAATGACCGTTGAGCTTGAGCGATTTAAGATTGGTGAATGTCCATAACTCAGAAGCAAAAACGGGCAAATTCATTTTATCCAGATCAAACCTTTTTCTCCGGCTCAGATCCATTTGAACTATTTCTTCAGGTTCGTAATAACCAATCACATTTACGCCTATCGGATAAAAATACTGCGGATTTGATTGCCAGATAATTTCCCCTTTTGTATTGATGATTGAATAAGCAACACTGCCCCGATTCTTAATCCATTCAACAACAAAAAGATCTTCAGTTAAGGGTCGCAGATTTGTACAATTCTTTACCGAAAACACCTCCTTACCCTGGTCATTATATAAAACCCTCGTAGCAATTTTACTCACATCGTAATTACCAATAACAATTGGTCCGTCAGTTGAAGCAGGTTCATTGTCAACTACAGATGCCATCCAAAGGTCATGCCTTCGATATGGGATGCTTTTAAACCGAGGTTCGATTAAATAATTCCCTTCTCGATCAATCATACCATAGGGTTCCCCTTTGCTTTCGCGAACCCAGGTGCTGTTGATATAAAACTGCTGAGCATGTTGATATTTTGGTGGAATAACGTATGCTCCTGTAGTGTCGATATATCCGAACATTTCACCTTCTTTAACCAGTGTGATGCCATTGATAAAATCAAAAGCTGCATTAAACCGGGGTTCAATGACCACTTCTCCATTTTTGTTGATATATCCGAATAAATAATCTCCTTCTTTTTCCCTGACCCGATACAACCCACCTTTGAACACCCTCCCACAAGAATAACAATGAGGGTTACTATATCCCTCCGTTTCCGGAATTACCTGATTCCCATCGCTATCATAAAAAGCAAATTCCTCGGCATTCTTTGCTGCAAAGATCACCCCTTCACTGATATTGGCCACGTCCCTGAATTCAGGTGGCAGGACATAATTCCCTTGTTTATCGATTAATCCAAACTTGCTATTTACCTTAACTCTGGCCAATCCTTCATGAAAATCATAAGCAAACTGAAACTGAAGGGGAATAACGACTTCCCCAGAAGCATTCATATATCCGGCTTTGCCACCTGTTTTAACAGCAATCAGCCCGTCACTCATTTTTGTGTAATAATCTATGGGGATTTCAGGTTCTATGATCTGTCCCACCGTATCCATAAGCCGGTAAACCCGTTTGTTGTCTACCATTTTATAAACTATGTGATAACCTTCATCAAAAAAACCAATATCAGCCACATTGTTTTGGCCTTTCCATCCGTCCGGCAATTGAGCAACTTCTTCCCCTTTTTCATTGATAATGATGTAGGTTCGCGGATTTGAACCTTCAAAAACGATGAAGTGATTTTGAGCATAGATCAACTGCCCTATCAGCATGAAAGGGATACAAATTAAGCGGAATACTGATCGCATGATATTTTATTTGAGTGCTTTCTCAGGTAGGTAAATATGACCCTCACGATCTACATAACCTTCATAGTTGCCAATTTTTACATTGAAAACCGTATAGTTGGAGTGCAGCTTCATCGTATCAAACCTGGCATCAAATATCAGTTCCCCTTTTCTGGAAGCAGCTCCCTTTTTCTCTCCCTTTTTGAGTTCAAAATAATTGCGTCCTCCTCTTTGCCGGATGCTGTTATATTCAAAGGGGGTCAGCACCTCGTTTTGATAGTTGACGATCCCTGTAAGATCTCCTTTTTTGGCGATTACGAAATCTACGCAATATCCAACTCCGGATTTATATCGATGGAAAACTTTGACCACCTGATCTATGCCAATGATCGTGTCTTTCTCCGGAGTGGTCTTACGGTTGTAGGTGGTCGTAAATTCAAGTGCTTTTTGTCCATCCATTTCAACCATTCTGGTGGCAGACTTCGGTGGCGGCGGAGATTCTGGTGCTTCTTCAATCATCTGATCCTCAAATATTAGATCATCGACCATTCCTCCCCTGGCTGTTTTTTTAACCGGATCCCCCCAGCAATCCATCACAAAAGCTGAACCATCTTCTCTGGTCAATTTGACATCGGGATAATCCTTGTAAGCATCTTTTAGTTCTGCCCTTCTGTAAATCGGTTCAGCGATGAGTTTTCCATTTTCATTGATGGCGCCGTATTTATCTCCTTTTCGGATAATCGAAACGCCCAGTTTGGCTCCGCGGAAACGGCGAATGGATTTGTATTCTGTTTTGAGAATTTCTTTTTTGTTTTTGGTTTTCACCAAACCGTAAAGATTGTCTTGATTGGTAACGATAAGATAATCTCCTTTTCCATTCAGGTCCACATATTTATACTTGATTTTTGCTTTGAGCTTACCTTTTCTATCGACAGCTCCCATTAAACCTTCTTCATTGGTTACCGTAGCCAGCGCATTGGGCTGATCTGCCCGGGTAAAGAGGGAAAGAGCGTTATGTTTAGGCTTGATCAGTATTTCGCCTTCTTTATCAATAGCTCCCCATTTTCCGTTTTCAGCATACGGAAAAACCGGTGGTAAAGCTTCCTGAGCAATTATTGGAGTGAGGCCCAAGACAATTAACAGTAACAAACAAAATTTCTTCATAGTAGTCATTTTCTTTAAACATCAGGAACTTTCTTAAGCGAAACCTGGTTTTGGATGCCAAGATAAAAACAATTCATTAATCCGGTCCGGCAGCTTTTGATTTTAAGGAAACATTAAAACTTTCCCTTTTAATCTGTCATAGGGCCTACAAAATATCAATCATTATGTGTGTCTCCAACCATACCTGGCAAATGCCACGATTCGTCCTGCACGGACGCTCAACCTTTATTCGGAACAATAAACAAAAGGAGTATTTATCATGGCCAATCGAATCAAGCGATTGCGTTTGGAGAAGGCACGTATGGAAAGAGAAGCCCTTTTCCGCAAGCTTTTGGCCGAGCAGAAACAAAAGGCCAAAAAAGTTAAGTTAACCCCTACCGTAGCTCACCAACTGGAAGCTGTGGAATACCAGTTTAATGCGGTTCCTCTTCCTTTGAGGAAAAAACCAATTGCCATTCTTTGTGAGGCGATCAAAAAGTTCATGGAATTACCTTCCGGGAAAAAACAGGACCTTTATACCGATGTATCCAAAAGGGAAATTATCCGGGAAGTCCTTGCCAACAAAGGCATGAGGAAAATCATCGATTACAAACTATTCAGGGTTATTCAGAATATCATTCATACCTGTGAGATCGTACGTCCGCTTTCTGAATGGAAAGCTCCCAATACCACTGATCCATACAGGTTATGCTGGAGTTTTTTTGAACATGCCTGTGTCAGGTATCCGGATCAGATGCCTTATTGCCTCAAAAGGACTTTTTACTATGACGGCACACATTCAATGAGTGCTTATGATGAAGAAAAAGGGGAATGGGTATGCAAGTATTACTATTTGGACCTGGTATATCACTTCGCCAAAGGTGGAGGTTTGCACAATTATGGAGATACTTTCAAGTATACCGGAATGATGAATTATCATTTCCAAAATTTGCCTAAAAAGATCACCTTTCCGGACCTTGGAATCAGATGGGCTGCAGTTGCCTCCTGGGGAGTCCCAACCGACCATGTTTACGTACTCATTAAAAACTGGTCAAGAGGACAAATCCTGCAATCGGAAGCCCTTTTCCGTTTTCTGGCAAGACAGGAAAACATTTCATTGGATGTCATGAAGCGTATTACCGATTTTTATGACAACCAAAACTTTTGCAATGCCTGGATTTTGGGTAAGGAGATCGAACCAATGTTTCCAGGGTTCTCTTTCAGCAAAAGGACACTCAAGTCAGTCATGCGTAAGGTGGAGAAGTGGGAAAAATGGCTTGATTACCAAAAAAGCAGCGTTCTGGAAAGTCCGATGATTTTATCAGAAAAGAACGACTTTGAATTGGGTGATTACCGGATTGAGCAATTAAAACGCCCGACGGCAATCCTGGAAGAAGGAGAAGCGATGAGTCACTGTGTTGCAGATGAATACCTGCATGAGTGTATCGAGGGAAAATTCAGCATCTGGTCTGTATGGGAAATTACAGAGGAAACTGAAACCAAAAAGCGTTTGGCTACCATTTCGGTAACCAGTGAAAATGCGGTGGAGGAATTCCGGGGCAAATGTAACATGGAGCCGCTCAGACGTGTAAAAGAAACTGTTTTGGAATGGACCAGGCAGGAAGGAATTGAATACAATTATAAGGAAGTAGTATGATATTTGAAATAATCATCTAATCCTTTGTGCGCTTTGTGTCTATGTGTTAAATACAATGAAAATGAAAAATAATATCAGAAAAATAAGCAAACAGATGTCCTACGTACTTCGGCACAACCCGGATGCTTTCGGGTTGTCGCTGGATGCGCAAGGATGGTGTAAGGTATCGGATTTACTCGCTGCCTTTAAGGAAAAAGGTACGCCCATTACCCGGGAATACCTGGAAGAAGTAGTGGACACCAATGATAAAAAACGTTTCGCTTTCAGTGAAGATGGCAAGATGATCCGTGCAAGTCAGGGACATTCCATCCGGATCGACCTGGGGTACACTCCTGAGGTGCCTCCTGAAATCCTGTATCATGGAACTGCCAAGCGGAACCTGGATTCCATTTTCAAGGAAGGTCTCCAAAAGCGCAACCGTCATCATGTACACCTCTCTCCTGATTTGGATACGGCGATTAAAGTTGGACAGCGACATGGGAAGGTGGTTGTGCCCAAGGTCAAGGCCAAGGAGATGCATGTCCTGGGGTTTGAGTTTTACCGATCCCAGAATGGGGTGTGGCTGA
>QQUB01000791.1 GCA_008501835.1 Bacteroidota bacterium | reverse complement strand
GAAATGAGTGCCAAGCCCTTTTAAACCATATTTGAACAGAAAATCAATTCCCGCAAATAATCCCGCATAGGCAATGACCAGCAACCCACCTGCTCTTGTTCCCAGAGCAATACCCACTCCTATGGCGAATCCAAGGGCTTCCTTCCAGTGTGGTTTAGGTAAATTTTTGAGAATCCTGATCAAATAATACAAGCTGATCGCAAAACCAGCAGCATATGGAATATCCTTGGGATTCATAGTGGAATGTCCCAAAAACCTAGGTGAAAGGAACATTAAGATCAGTGCTAAAATCGCTGCTCGCCACCCCGCAATTTCCTTGACGAATAAGCCGGTAAAAAACATAGCAAAAAATCCAAAAACTGCAATGATTAACTGCCTCACATTATGGTATGCAGGCTGGATCTCTTCAAACCCCAAAATCCTGTTTACACCACCGGCAATTAACTCATAAAAGCCTCCATAATTCTGCATGGGCGCCTCACTGCTGCCAATTCTTACATTTTCAAGAGCAGACCGGTCTTCTCCCAAAGTGGTATAAAAATTAACTACATTCTCGGAATATTTAACCTGATAGGAATCATCAGCATTGATACCTGATTGGAAAGCAAGCAGGATCATGACCAGAATCACAAAGCCTGAAACACCGAGAAATATCTTTCGGTATAGGTCATCTTTGGAATCTTTATGGTCGATCCAGATATCAGCAACTTTGGAAACGGGTTTTTTCTTAGGCGGTCGTGGTTGTTTCCCTTTTTTTGGATGCGGCTTACGGCTTTTTTTACTGCTCATTTCGTCAAGCTTGGATTTTGATCGGAAAGATAAAAAATTTCAAGCTTTTTGACAGCTAATGTTTTACCATTACTTAGAAATGATCATTTTTTGCACCAGTACCTTACGGTCTTCATCTTTAATCACAAAAATATAGCTGCCTGGGATCAAGCCTGTTGTTGAAAGTGTACTTGGGTCCCTGCCTCGGTTCAGGGTTTCCGTCCGAACAACCCTTCCGGACATATCAATGATTTGCATTTTCCAGTCACTTTGGGATAAATTTCCCTGTATTTCAACATTAATGAGATCTCCGCTATTTAATATACTCGGATATACCGCAAAGAAATTTTCCCCAACAAATTCAACCGTTCTGATCTCTGTATAATGAAACTTCCCATCAAAATCCAACTGTTTTAATCTGTAATAATTGACGCCGTCTTCAGGACTTTCGTCCACAAAGTCGTATTGGAGATCCTGTACGGAATATCCGGCTGCAGGAACACTTCCAATGGTTACAAAAGTTTTCCCATCAATACTCCTTTGGATTTCAAATGACTGGCTATTTTCTTCATGGTTTGTCACCCAGAGTAATTTGGCTGATCTTTCGTTTTGCTGATACGCAGAAAAAGTTTTTAATCCCACTGGTAATGGCATGGAAAGTTCAAGTACATAAAGGCCATAGATATCATCAGAAACGATGATTGTCCCTGAATCGAACAATGGATAAATCCCCCAGTTACCAGCATAACCACCATAACCGGTATTATCTGGATATGTATCGTAATAGGCTACTCTGGTTACATTTTCTCTATCGGAAATATCAAAAACCTGTACGCCGTCATGATAATAGGAAATGTAAGCGTAATTCCCCTTTATCACCGGGTTATGTGCAATACTACTCAAGGGGTTGGCTCCCAACAGGTTGGAAAAGAACATATTACTTTGGGTTACCTGGAGATCTGTCAGGTCAGTTGCATCAATGGCCTTAACTTTTTTGCCGTGAGTTTCATCACAGAAAACCAGGGTTTCCCCGTCATCACTTAACCAGCTACTGTGGTTATACCCGGAGTTAGTATACCCGACCAAATTACCCAGTTCAATGGGGCTTGTAGGGTTAGTCATATCGTAAACATATAATCCGCTATTGCCATGAGAACAATAAACAATATGGTTTTTCACATATGCATCATGAATGTACCCTCCATTGAGGGTGGGAGCTCCTAACATAGTAGGATTGGCAGGGTCAGTTGCAATATCTAAAATGGTGATATGGCCTGAACCGCCACTTGCCCCAAGTACATACAACCTTCCATGAAGTGTATCGATAAAAATATTGTGGGCTCTGTTAAAGTAAAAATTGGACTGATAAACCTTAGTCACGGAGGTTGGGAGGTTACTCAGGTCAAAGATCATCAACCCTTCATTTCCCTGGTCCGCAACCGAATATGCATACCGGCCATAAGTCTTAATATCCCTCCACAGACTTGTGGCGCCCCCTGCGATTGCATTGATTTCTACTGGAGAAGAAGGCGTGGAAATATCAATAAAATGTACTTTTTGGGCGGAACCAACAATGGCATATTCCCTGTTAGCTGAATCAGTATACCCCCATAGGTCATTATATATGATCCCTGAATGGTAAGGCAGGGCAGGGTCGGACCAGGTACCCAATAAATTCATATTCCAGGAATCAATTTGGGCTTCTGAAATCGTCGATAAACCAAAGACTAAGAAAAAGGTGTATACTATTATCCTCATTAAAGTAGATTTTGCAAAATAAAATTCAATAAAGCAATGCGAAATTAGACAAATAGTTTCATGACTACAAAACATTTAAAATAATGGTTTAATTCAACACCTGATTTCCTTGGTTAATTGTCGGCCAAATACCAGAAAAACAGCTTCACTGAAGGTTAAATATTCCATGCTGGATACCGTAAATCCTTTATTAAAAAAAGGGGCTTCTTCCTGAAAAAGATTTACTTTTGCTGTTTGACTATTTTTCTTGAATCAACCTGTTAAAAATGAGTAAAGCAACCGTATCAAAACGCCTCCAGCAAATGGCTGAGTCAGCTACCATTAAAATGGCTCAACTCGCCAGGGACCTCAGAGAAGAGGGACATGATGTTATCAGTTTAAGTCTTGGTGAACCGGATTTTGACACCCCTGATCATATAAAAGCAGCTGCCCAAAAAGCGCTCGATGAGGGATATACAAAATACACTCCGGTACCTGGTTTGGTTGAATTGAGAGAAGCCATCAAAACGAAGTTCAAAAGAGACAACAACCTGGATTACGAACTCAACCAGATTGTGGTTTCCAACGGAGCTAAACAATCTATTGCCAACCTTTCTCTTGCATTATTGGATGAGGGAGATGAGGTAATTATCCTAGCCCCATATTGGGTATCCTATTACGAAATAATCAGGCTTTCCGGCGCTACCCCCGTGATCGTTAGTGCAGGAATCGATCAGGAATATAAAGTAACTGCCGATCAAATTGAAGCGGCAATTACCGACAAGACCAAACTGATTCTTTATTCTTCACCCTGTAACCCAACCGGTTCCGTATACAGTGAAGCAGAATTAAAATCTTTTGCGGACGTGATTGCCAGTCATGATGATATCTATATCATTTCTGATGAAATTTATGAATACATCAATTTCGGTGATCGCCACATCAGCATTGGTTCCTTTGACAATGTAAAAGACCGTACCATTACCGTAAACGGTTTCGCAAAAGGTTTTGCGATGACGGGGTGGAGATTGGGTTACATGGGGGCGCCTGCATGGATTGCAGCTGCTTGTGCCAAGATTCAAGGTCAGTTCACCTCCGGAGCCACAGCATTTGGACAAAAAGCAGCAGCATATGCCTTGTTATCCGATATGACTCCAACCTTTGAAATGAGGGAAGCATTCCGGGCCAGAAGAGATATGTTGATCGGGCTTCTGGAAGATATTCCCGGCATGAAAGTTAACCGCCCTACAGGAGCATTTTACATTTTCCCGGATATTAGTGATTTCTTTGGAAAGAGCGATGGGTCAATGACTATTAATAATGCCGATGATTTCTGCGAATACCTGCTGCATAAAGCACATGTGGCTGCTGTATCAGGTTCTGCATTTGGAGCGGATAATTGTTTCCGTATTTCCTATGCAGCCTCCGAAGAGCAATTAAGAGAATCTGCTCGCAGGATTAAAGAAGCACTGGCTGTTTTAAAATAAAAAATATTAGTCCCGGATTGTAAAACATCACAATCCGGGACAACTATCTTTCCATTAAAAACTATTGTTTTATCACCGGAGCATAGTGGTACTCCTCCCCTGCCTTATCCAAAAGTATAAAGTAATACATACCTGCCGGGTAACTGCTCAAGTCAAAATATTGAGTTTCTGAACCCCAAATATCCTTCTCGAACAATATTTGCCCCATTGCATTAACAACTCTACACAACATCACATTTTCCGGTACTTTTTCAAAGATCAAAGTAAGGTTGCCGTTGGTAGGATTAGGGTACAGTCGAAACCCTGGAATGAAGGAAGTATCACACTTCAGGAAACTTTCTATCCCGAAATAATCCATCATTTGGGATTCAATTTCACACGGTCGCTGGATAACAAACTGTACAACCTCCTTATCCACATTGGCATGCCACTCAGGAACCGATAACCAGTTTCCCCAACGATCAAAATGCTCCGATAACTCAGGCTCGTATGCTGATTTCATATTACCCAATATGGTCAACATTTTATCAGGCTGGAAATAATCCATTAATATTTGCCTGCCTCTGTTAATAAACTTTTGTTTAAAATCCTCGTTCTGGATCAGGGTACGGATAATAATAGTCGGCCATTCTGAACTGGAATTGTTATAAGGTACATCTGATAATAACTCGACTAAATTTTCTTTGGAAACCTGATCTGCTCCAAGGGTTCCGTCAAGGTCGAAAAACAGCCATCGCCACCGATTATCCAGCTGTGGAGAACGCCACATTTTCAAATTATTTGCCGGCCAGTCACGGTTATGGAAATAACATTCAACAAAAAAATAATCGATAAAATTATCAACATCTAATTTGGATTCCACATAGGCATAAACCCCCGGATCCGTAATATCGTGCTGCATCAGATATTCATCCCTGAATTCGAAAAAATCATTGTCAGGCTGACCTTCCAATACTTCTCCCCAGGAAGCATAAATCTGGATGGAATCCGGGTCAAGTCCATGATCATCGGCTATTTTATACCGGTCAATTTTTTCCCTCAATTCGTGTACTCCCCAGTATTCTCCATTAATAAAAACAATAACCGGCTGGTATTCCTGAATATCAAAATTCAGCCCTTTTGAAGCCTGGTGAATGTAACTATCATTTAATAAAGAATGTCCCCAGGCACCCATGGATGTTCTGAACAACAGACGTTTATAACTGTCCTGTTCCTTCTGGATAAATAATGGAAAATTGAAACGTTTTTTTCCGTATTCTGAACGTGCAAACAGCTTAAGGGTTTTTTGTGCGGCACTCCTGGTTTTACCGCCATGAATGCGGAGACCAGCAGGTTGATCGATGACCTTTTCCCCTTCAACGAAATACTCAATGTTCACCAAACGTTCCCAATCCTCTCCCTGCTGGTAGTAATTACCACTCCAGACGATATTATCATCTTCCAGGTGAATTCCGGGAACATATATCCCGGTTTCCTCACTGAAAAAACCATCCGTCTCACCTACCATGGAAATAACAGGAATAGAATACCTTTGAAAACCATCCGGAAAAACAAAAAATGACTTGGTAAAAACATTGCTTATTCGCTCACCCTCCATGAAGAGGGCCGCTCTAACAACTGTACCTTTGGCTACCTTTTTATCAGGTGCATGCCAACCAGGATAAGTGGGTTCCTCAGTCCAATCGGAGTAATCAGGTGTACATGGAATATCAGACAACAAATTTGGCTCACCTGAACGATCCTGGATCAAAATCTCTTCAGTATACAAAGGGGATTCCATTGTAGGAACATCTCCATTTAGTGAATATCTGACCTCATAGGTTTCATTATTAAAATCGGAGATGATTTCCAGATGAAACGGTTGATCAAAAAAACCTCCATCATGAGAAAAATGTATGAAAGGACTTATTTCGTTAGCGTTTCCGGGAGTAGGTGAACTCGATATAAAAAATTCAGAACTCCCTACAGGGAAAGCACAAAAAGAATAATCACCCGGTAAAGCAATAATATTTAGTTCCTGAACAAAACCATCCTGGTTTGACAAAAAAATCGTTTCCCCGGAAGCAGCAATCTTAAAATTAGTGTGTAACTCCTCTCCTATCACCATTCTGTCCTTTCCAGAACAAAAGATCAATAGGTATTCCTGGGAACCTAGCATGATTTCCGGAACTGCCCATTTATTTAAATGATCAGGATCATCACTTAAATAAAACCCCATTAGGTTTTGAGCATAGGGGCTGGCATTAAAAAGCTCCAGCCAATCGCTTGAATCACCATCTTCATCTTCAATGGTCAAATCATTGGCTGACATAACCTCATTGATGAGTACCTGAGTACGTAACGGACCCAAAACCCAAAAACAAATCAAGACAGTGATCAGGGATCTCAGCATCAGAAAGAAATTAGCAATAACAAAATGGACCTGTCTTCTATTAACAAGTACATTGCAAAACTAATACTTAACTACCTCATTTTCCTTTCTTAACCCTTTATTGGTGATTTAATGACAAAATTTCTATTCGAGCCCTTTCAAAACAGTCTGCTTCACCAGGTCGAAATGACTCCAGGGGAGAAAATGGTTCACATCCTCCAGAACAATGGTTTCCAGCAGATGCTCAGGAATATGATCCTCACTGAATTTAATATTGGAAATAGGCGCTAAAAAATCTTTAGTACCGTGAATATGCACGATCGGCACCTTGAGGTATTGCCAGTCATCGTGGATCTTTTCTAATTCTTCCAAATGGGCAAATTTCTCATAAGCAGAAACATTAATAGCTTTTGGCAGGGGCCAGCGGGTACGTTTCCACTTTGCAA
>QQUB01000762.1 GCA_008501835.1 Bacteroidota bacterium | reverse complement strand
TTTAAAAAAGAGTGCAGACTCATATTTGCCTGCGGCAATAGCATCCGCATTGACCTGTGTGTCACCGGTAACATACTCACCTAGCGGTCCATCATCTGAAATTACAGGAAGATCTATGGGGATATAGGCCTTTACATTTTGAACGGAGTTGTCCAGCTGTGTTTCTGTATTGAGCAAAGCATAACCGGTGGAAACACCACTACTGTAACACGCCAACAGCATTTTATCCAGCTTGTTACCTGTCAGATATCTGGCTATTCTCGCAATGGCCATACCTGTTCTCAAATCCTTGGAGGATTTATTCAATCCATATCCCTGCATATAGGAGAAGTCAGTGGTGGTTTCATCTGCCATACACCATGCCTGGTCCATCCCCCAAACATCAACATCGTTTTTGGCCAGGTAAAGACCAAACCCAAAATCATCCGATGTGGAAGGAGAGTAGTTGGCCGGTAACAGCATACCGACGAAGTTCTTCAGGTCCCCATGTTGAAAAAAGAATGTCTTTTCCGTTTTGATAGGTTGATCATTACTTTGTTTAACGACCCGGTGCAACCCGATTTTATCCTGGTCATGTGTGCCTACCGAAACTTCAAAATAATAATGCATGAGGTTATTGCCCAGGTCCTCTTTGGTGTAGTTCATAATTTGAAAGTCCGCTGGATCAATGCCAACATCATTTTCCTGGGGCCAGTCAGCTAATTCCAGCAGATGAATCGCTGCTGAATAAACATCAATGGATGCGTCCTCCACAATGTTTTCAATGTTGATCTCTTCCTGGGTTGGGCCCTCATCTTCTTTATTGCAATTAGTGATAAACAATAGGCCTGAGAGTAAGATAAATAACGATAAAATATTGGTTGTTTTCATGATATATACTATTTGAAAATTTGATTTATGGTTATGCAAGGGAGCTACTGCAAATCCCGGTTGTTAAAAATCCTGGACAAATCGATAAGGTAGTCTGATTTGAGGAAAGGTGAATAGTGGGGGATGATGGGAAAAATACACGGTTCATTTAGAAACCAGCATACTCTTTCCTAATTGGCTTATTATTTACTAGGGTTTTTCCGTTCCCCTTAATATGGTGTGCAATCACATTAAAATTGGAAAACTCAATTCCTTTTAAATTCAAAACACCTTCGTTTAACAATTGTCCCCCATAAAAATTGATTCCTTCGCTATAAGTGTAAGAACCATCAAGAATAAGGCTTCCCTTATTGGATATCGTTAAAATAGACCTGGATTGTAACTCAATGTAAGCAACAATGACTTTTTCTGCAATGACTGGTTGAGCATCATGGCCAGTGTTCAGTCTTTTAATGATTACATATGAATCCTCATCTGGGACTATGTTTTTATCCCAGTTTTTGGGTTCATACCAATCATGCTCATTCCCCGGGGTCCCACCTTTCCAGGTTAAGGTTTTTTGTGAAAAAGCAAATACTGAAAGAAGAGATAGTAAGAGAATTAGTGATGCTTTCATGATAGGAAAATTTAAATGTTTATGCTACTCTGTTATGGCTTTTCGCATCTGCCAACTGATTGTTCTAATCAGGTATAGTTTTATACCAGGAGGTAGGGAAACGTTACCCTATCTGATGAAAAAAATGTTATATTTACCTGGCATATCACAGAGAATCAAAATAAAATGAAACCAAATCGGAGCAAATATTCGAATGAAGACTACCTTAATGGTATTCGACAGCATGATTCCGGTGTACTTCAATATATTTTCAAAGAATATCTCCCGCTAATCGAATATTATATCATTTCCAATAAAGGCACCAAAGAGGCTGCTGAGGATATCTTTATGGATGCCTTGGAAGCAATTTATAGAAAGGTGAAAAATAATGAACTGAAATTAACCTGTGCTTTTTATACCTTCCTATTTGCCATATGCAAGAATCTGTGGTATAAAAAGCTACGGGGAAGAAAATATCAAAGTGGGGTAACAATGGATGATTGGGAGGTATTAAAATTGGGAGCTTATCCCGAAGAGGCCATGGTAAGAACTGAACGATTCAAGCTTTACAGGGAGAAATTCAATTTGCTGGGGGAGGATTGTAAGAAGATCCTGCATTGGTTCCTCATTGATAATAAAGATATGAAAGAGATCGCCTCTTTGATGGGATTCAAAAGTGAGGGATATGCAAGAAAACGGAAGTTTCAATGTAAGCAGAAGTTGACCGAAATGATTAAAAATGATGACAGATTTGAAGAATTAATCGATTATTAATTGAATAAAATGACACACCAGGAAAGATCCGAATGGATTGAAAAATATTTAAAAGGGAGTTTGTCAGGAAAAGACTTGATTTGGTTTGAGTCTCAATTAAAAGAAGACCTTGACCTGGCGAAGGAATTAGCCCTACAAAAAGATATTCTAACTGCCCTTACAGAAAAAGATATAATTGATTTCAGAAAAAAGTTGCAAGCGGTCAATGATGAGGTCTCAAGCGAAAAAAGTAAGTCCTCCAGAGTGATCCATATCAGGGATTTTCTGGGGAAGGCTGCCGGGGTTTTATTGTTGATCGCTGCTGGAATTTTGATCTTTTTTTATCTGCAAAAAAAATCTTATTCTCCTGAGGAATTATATCAGGCTTATTTTACAGCACCTGAAACTATTCAGACTTCATCAGGAATAGACCGTGATACTGCAACGGTAAGGTCTTCCGAGGCACAGGAAAAAATTATGGGTTTGTGGAGCCAAGTAGATTCTTTATACCAAATGACCGAATATCAAAATGCCTTTGATTTTATTAATGCATTGCCAGAGGAAATCAAGGAAAGATATCCTTCTGACATTAACTATCAACGTGGTATTTTAGCTTTGCTTTCCGATCAACCTGATTCTGCTGTAACGTACCTGTCCTCCGTTGAAACCGGTTATGATTCAAAAAAGAATTGGTACAAAGCTTTGGCTTTGCTCAAGATTGATGGTAAAGAGGAAGAGGCCAAAAGGGCCTTCGAGGAAATTGCGGCTTCAAAAAATCCTTTCCAAACTATGGCTATTGAAATTCTCGAAAAAATGGATTAATCTTAGTTTAACAATAGTTTTTTCCTGCTTATCCAAATACTCACCAATAAACCAATAAAACCTACCGCCCACCATGCCCAATTATTGGTCTTGCCAAAATTGATTTTATCCCCATCTCCGATCAACACAAAAGTTGCCCAGTAATACGGATGCGTCATGGCATCATCTGCCTGTTCGAAGAGGTAAGTTTTTCTGGCTTCCTGTAGCGCAACATCTTTACCTTGTGCATCTTTCAGGTTGTCAAAGAAGTTGGTCATGATCTTTTTGGTGGAGAGATCATCCGCCTTCCACAGGCTCATTACGATATTGGGGCAGCCGGCGTATTTGAAAGCCCTGGAAAGACTCATTATTCCTTCCCCTTTTTGAAGCTTACCGGCCCCTGTATTACAAGCACTGAGTACAGCGAGCTCGGCGTTGAGTTGCATATTATAGAGCTCATAGGCGTGGAGTAGTCCGTCTTCCAAGGTGTCCGGTTCTTTGCTGAATACAAGTTGAGAATAAAGAGGAGCCTCATCATTAGTGAGGGAATGCATGGCCAGGTGAAGGATCCGGCTGTCAGGTGCTGTTTCTTTGAAGGTGCTTTCCAGTGCGAATGAACCTGTGAAAGCTTGTCCTTTTGTATTTTCCGCAATCTCATTAATCTCAGGCTGGTTGTATTGTAATGGAGTCAGCCCGGCCCGTGCAGTTCCCTCAAATAAATTAGAAACAAGGATACTATCCAAACCGCTTCTGGAAGCCATCAATTCATCCCCTTCATACTCTGGACCAAAACCGGTGTAGAGGTTTTTCGTTTTCTTTTTTGGGAATTCTCTGGTCAATAAGGTGGCGGAGTATTCATACCGAATGGTTCGATCGAGAAACAGATAGGGTAGGGACCGGTAATTATAATTATGTGACTCAGGAATATCGGAGAGGAATATTTCAAAAGGAACATAACCAAGCTGACCATCGGGGATGATTACGAGGTTTTCGGCTTTTATTTCAGAGAGAACAGGTTTTAGAAGAAGGTCATATAGTCTTTGAGCATTTTCAGTAAACGAAATGAATTCATTTTTTTTATCGGTCTCTTCCTTATTCCCATAATCATATTGATGCAGATGGTTTCTGAAGGTCTTTAAACTGCTGGTAATTCCAGGGATCTGTTTATGTCTTTTAAAAATGATCTCGTCTTTAGTTATGGCAAAAGTAAACATAGAAGAATCTCCAAGCATGTATTCAATTAAGGCAGTGTTTTTGGGGAGTTTCCTTTGTATATCCGGAATACTGGAAATGGAAAGGTCGTATTGTAATTGGAAATAATCGGGATGATTTTCTTTAATGTTGGCCATTATAGAGTCATAGCGGTGCTTCAGTTCAATATTAGTGTCATACCAGAATCCCAGTTTTATAGAATCGGGAGTTGCTTTTAGTTCTTCTTCGAAGATTAGTTTTTCATATAGGCTTAGTTTCTTTTTTAATCGTTTCTCTTCATCAATAAGCTCAAGGTTAATACCGGAGAATTCATTTGAATTGGTTTTATTCAATTCAGCTAATAGAAGAGTTGATTTGTTTTTTTCGAGGTAGAAAAAAGCAAGATCCAGGTATTTTTGTTCTTGGGTCTGTTTAAAAAGTTGAAAAGAAAAATCGATTGCTTCTTCATAAACTTTTGATGCTTTAGCCTTTAAAAAGGATTTTGATTTGGGTGTAGAATAACTGGCGAGCATTTTGTCAATTACTTCATTGGTAAGTTCGAATGTCGAAAGACTAAGGTTAAGTATTTCAGGTTGTTTCGAGGATAGGAACCAGTTTTTCGAAATAATAGATTTTTGACTAAGTATTTCAAGGATACTTTCAGAATTAATAATTTGATCAATGGTGGGGTTTTTAGCATAATCAGCAGCAGAAATTTGGGGATAAAGTAAATTAATTAAACTTTGGTGTTTTTGCAGGGCTGCTTCATATTCACCATTCAGGAAAAGGGCATTGCCAATTTCAATTTGATGGGGTACCTGGAGGGGATGGTTTTTTTCATGGGATCCAAAGAAATGTGTCAGGCTTAATTCATATTCTTTGATCGCATCTACGTAGCGTTTTTCCTTGAGAGCTAAAAGACCTAATTGAGCATGAGCCAGGTTTAAATAATAGTTTTTTCGGATAATATCAATATCGGATACATTTGTAAAATAATTTTTGAAATTATTAACATGGTAATAGGCCTTGTCAAAATCGTTAAGATCTGTGTAAATTTTCCCGAAGAATTCATCACATATTACCAATAGAAATTCAGTTTGGTCAGAAAAAGAGTTTGCAAAATCAACCGCCCTGTCCATGCAATTTAGCGCCATAGAATAGTTTTCTTGTATCCTGTAAGCGTCAGCCATCAACAAGAGGGGGTCAATTGCTCGCATTGTGTTAAGGGCGCTGTAGACCTTAAATGCTTTTTCAAAATAGAATATTGATTTTTCATATTCTCCAAGATTTAAAAAAGAGTTTCCTAAGTTCCAATACCCATTTCCAAAAAAATAGTGGCCGTCATCGAATAAGTTGTTCATGACGTGAATACTTTTTTGATGGTATTTAACTTCCATTTCATAATCTCCCATTAATTCATAAACCTGGGCAATACCTACATTTCCGGTTGAAATCAAAACATGGTATTCTCCAACGAGTTTCTGGAAGTCCTCATTCCACGCAAGCATTTTGTTTATTCCCTTTTCATAATCGCCTAATAAGGTTTCTCCTTGTACAATGGCGCCAACTCCAAGGAGGTTATAATAAAGTAAAAAGGTATCTTGTCTATTTGAGAGGTGCTTATTTGTAATTTCTTTCATCATTTTCCCATCCTCGATCAATGCTTGATAATCTCTCTCACCGTAATGTTTCCAACTGTTATAGTATATTTCATTAATTTTTATTGAATCTGCCCAATAAATAGAATCATTATAGATTTTTTCTTCTTGATAATTACTTTGCGGAAATTCCTGTTGTTGAAAGGAAGAGCAGAAGAAAAAGATCAAAGAAGCAAGGATAGGGAGAGTCCAGATTGAGGATTTTTTTTCAAGTTTCATAGGCCCGGATTTAACTCATTAAGATACTAAAAACAAACGCTTACAAATAAAAAATGAGTCAAAATTTACATCTCAACTCATTTATTCCAATTGGTTTTTTGTTAAACCAAAAGGGTAGTTATTTTCTTTTTCACAATTGCATCGAAAGGTTTAACTTAACTTTATACCCTAAGAGCGACAAATGTTACCTATGATCAACTGATTTTTTCAAATAGTTTTTGCTAAAAGTATAGAAGAGTGGAAAAGATCTGATTCTTAAAGACATCTACACCAACAGATCAAACAACATCTTCTGATCGTTCAGCGTCTGATAGTTGATGTTGTGGGCCTCCATGCGGGAGATGAGCCCTTCATAATCTTCTTTCTTTTGAACCCGAATACCTACGAGGGCAGGGCCGGTTTCCCGATTGTGTTTTTTGGTGTATTCAAAGTGAGTAATGTCGTCGGTTGGGCCGAGGACATCATTGAGGAAATCACGTAAGGCACCAGCGCGCTGAGGAAATTTGATGACGAAGTAGTGTTTTAATCCTTCATAAAACAATGAGCGTTCCCTGATTTCCTGTGTTCTGGTAATATCATTGTTGCTGCCACTCAAAATGCAAACGACATTTTTCCCTTTGATCTTATCAGCATAATAATCGAGGGCTGCAATTGTCAAAGCACCTGCCGGTTCTACAACAATGCCTTCTTCATTATACAGATTAAGGATGGAATTACAAACCTTGC
>QQUB01000275.1 GCA_008501835.1 Bacteroidota bacterium | reverse complement strand
GGTTTTTCGATAGTCTTTCAACTAAATCTTAGTGACCTCTGTGCCTTCTCAGAGTAGTCAGTGGTTAAAAATATTTGAAAAAATATCCCCAAAAAAAACAATATGAATTTATGACAATTTCCTTGCGTGCTTAGCGCTTCCTTGCGCACTTCGCGGTTAAAAAAATTTGATATGAAACTTCTCAAACTCTTGTTCGCTACATTGCTAATTGCCACCTTTTTCGGATGTAAACAGCAAAATACTCCCACCTATCAAAACCCCAAAGCTTCCATTGACCAAAGAGTGAACGACCTGATCAAACGCATGACCGTAGAAGAAAAAGCCCGGCAACTCGATATGTATGTCGGGCCTGAATTCACTGTTGACAATCAGTTGGTGTTGGAAAAGATAACTAACCTCGTCGGGCAGGAAGGTGTAGGTTCCGTTCATGATCTTTACCCGGTTCATCCTGAATTGGGCAATGAGATCCAAAAGTATCTGGTAGAGGAAACGCGCCTGGGAATTCCTGCATTAATGATCGCAGAAGCCCTACATGGATATCAAGGGGCAAAAGGTACGTGCTTTCCGGCACCCATTGGTTTGGGAACTATGTGGGACACGACGTTAATGTATAAGATCGGTCGGGTGATAGGAACAGAAGCAAGAGCTCATGGAGTACACTTTGTATTGTCACCGGTGTTAGGGTTGGCCAGGGAACCGAGATGGGGAAGAGTGGAAGAAACGTATGGCGAAGATACCTATTTGGCAGCTCAAACAGGATTGGCGATGGTAACCGGAATGCAGGGGGAAAGTTTTAAAGATCAGAATACCGTAATGTCAGAACCAAAGCATTTTGCAGTGCACAGTATTCCGGAAGCCGGAAATAATACCGCCCCTGTGCATATAGGAGAACGGGAAGCCCGGGAAACGTTTTTGTATGTGTTTGAAACAGCTGTTAGCAAAGGAGGAGCAAGAGGTATTATGGCTGCGTACCATGACTGGGATGGAATTCCGGTCGTTGCTGACCCATTTGTATTGAAATCGTTATTGCGGGAGGAATGGGGTTTCGAGGGGATGGTTCTTTCTGACCTTGGCGCTATCAGAAGACTCAATACGGATCATTATACGGCTCAAACACCCAAAGATGCCATTGTGGCCGCCATAAAAGCAGGGTTGGATATGCAGTTTATGGATTTCTCACATGAAGTGTTTCAGGGGTCGATAATTGAAGCCATCAAAGATGAAACACTAAGCATGAAAGAGCTGGACAGGGCCGTAGCCAGTGTTTTAAAACTGAAGTTTGAGCTTGGGTTATTTGAATCTCCTTATGTTGACACTGCCCTGGTTGATAAAGTTCATCACTCCGAAGCACATCAACAGCTGGCTTTGGAGGCAGGGAGGAAATCTATTTGTTTGTTAAAAAATGAAGATGAAACCCTACCCTTTTCAAAAACTATAAATTCAGTTGCTGTAATTGGACCGCTTGCTGATGTTCCCGCTTTGGGAGGTTATTCACCAAAAAATGTGGAAACTGTAACCGTATTGCAGGGAATACAGGAAAAGTTAGGTGAGAATGTTGAAATCAATTATGAATCAGGTCTTATTCCTATGGCTTCTCTGACAGTGGTGGATGCTTCGTTTTTAAAAACACCTGATAATAAAAACCCGGGATTGCTGGCTGAATATTTTAATAATTCGAACCTCGAAGGAAGTCCTGCTTTTTCGCAAGTGGAAACCAATATGACCCCATACTACCATAATAACAGCCCTGGTGGAGGAGTTGGCGCGGATCATTTTACTGTCAGGTGGACAGGTACGATCACGGCACCTGTAAGTGGTATTTATGAGATAGGGATCATTACGGATGATAAGGGGCGGTTGTTTTTGGATGATGAGTTGGTGGTAGATAACTGGGATCCGTTTCAGCTGAATGTAATGAAAACAAAAAAGGTCCGGTTCACAGCCGGGAAGCCGGTGCCTATCAGGATGGAATTTGGTGAGGAGGTGGATTATGCAGGGATTCGTTTGAAATGGCAACTTGTTGAAGCCGATCCGGGAGCGATGGCTGCTGTTAATGAGCAGGTTTTAAAGGCAGTTAATAAATCAGACATTACTATTCTGGTTCTGGGAGAAAACGGAGAGGTAGTTGGTGAAGGAAAGGACAAATCCAACCTTGACCTTAATCCCGCCCAGGCTAATCTTGCTAAAACCATCCTTGGAACCGGGAAACCTGTGGCTGTCGTTTTGTTAAACGGCCGTCCATTGTCCGTAAACTGGCTGGCAGAAAATGCTCCGGCCATCGTAGAAGCCTGGTTTCCGGGAGAGTTTGGAGGCACGGCAGTTACAGATGTACTATTTGGAGATTATAATCCTTCCGGAAAACTTCCGGTGACCTTTCCCAAATCTACCGGACAATTGCCTGTTTTTTACAGCCATAGCCGGGCCGGAAGGAAAGGCTATGTTGATGGCAATAATGAACCATTATTCCCTTTTGGTCACGGATTGAGTTATACGAATTTTCAATACAACAATTTAACAATCGAACCGGCAACAATCTCCGTGGATGGCACAACAACCGTTTCTATTGATATAAAAAACACAGGCGAAACTAAAGGCACAGAAGTGGTACAATTGTATATCAATGATAAAATCAGCAGTGTAGTCACTCCGAAAATGGAATTAAAAGGCTTTGCCAGAGTGGAACTGGCACCGGGCGAAAGCAAAACGATTACTATGCAACTCACCCCCGAACATTTGTCACTTTGGAACAGAAACATGGAAGAAGTAGTGGAACCCGGAGAATTTGAGATTATGATTGGGGCTTCTTCTATAGATATTCGGTTAAATGGCGTGTTGGTTGTGGAATGAAAAGGTTTTTCGCAAATTTTCGACCTAAATGGATTTAATTCTTCGAATACCAACCAATATATTTCCTTAAAATTCCTTAACACATAGGCACATAGATAAAAGAGTTATTAAAATTAATTTCTATCGTTTTTACTTTATGGCCTTAGTGCCTATGTGTTTTTATTCCATGTATTGATCTTAATATCCGACCAATCATATGATTTCTCTTCCGAGTAGCCAAATCTTTGGTTTTTCTTAACAATCCGACCTTTTCTTCACACTCCCTTAACCATGGTTAATCTTGTCCTAAACACAATATAAAGTTGTAGTACATATGCTCTTTTATGCGTCATATTTGTAGAAAACAAAAGGCACTGAATTGTATGCCCTTTTATTAACCGTAAAACGCAGAGTTATGAAAAAAGTAATTTTTAGTTGGTTGTTCTCAATGGTATTTATCCTTGCGGCCAACGCCCAGTACGCAGACCGAACAGGGTATGAAGGAGACAACTTTAGTCTTGAAGGTGCCATTGAATTATTTAAGCAATCATATTCGATCAGAGATTTTGAGCGCAAGCTCAACACACAGGATACCTGGGTTAATAACCTCGACCTCGATTGGGACGGCAGAATTGACTACATCCGGGTAGAACATCGTAGACAGGGTAACTACCACGCCATCATCCTTTCTGTTCCGTTAGGATACTATGACGTACAGGATATTGCTGTCATCGAAATTGAAAAAGTCGGAAGGAGAAGAGCCATCCTTCAGATTGTAGGTGACCCGGATATTTACGGAGAGGAAGTTATTGTAGAACCAATCTCCCAAAACGGATATGCCTACAATGGTGATTATCGTTACGATTATGGAGGCGGTGGTTATGTGAATGTATACTACTGGCACGCAGTCCAGCACATTTTGGGACGTAATTACAGAGTATATGCTTCACCATATTACTACCACTATTACCCGACCTGGTGGTCACCGTGGCGCCCATGTGCCTGGAATGTGTTCCGTCCAAGAATCGTAGTTTACCACAGACATTACCACGTAGTACATGTTCACAGAGTGGTTCATGTTCACAACTTCTACAAGCCTTACAGAGTTTACAGCCATAATGTTTTGGTGAAAACAAATCAGGTGCGTGTTAAGCATGGTAAAGCAGTGGTTCACCGTAAGCCGATGAAGCAGCATAAAAACCACAACAGGTATAATGAATATGTCAAAGCTACCAAGAGTGTTGCCAAGCAGCCAAGAGGTACCGGACATACCAATAATATCGAGAATAACAGAAAAGCTCAGGAAAGAGTACCGGCTACAACTCCGCGTACTACCAAAGCAAATAAGAACGAACGCAGCCCGGCCACACGCCCAAGTACAGGTCGCGTTAATACAGATGCCCGTAAACCATCCGTAGATAACAAACGCACTGCTCCTGCTACCAGCGATAAGGCTAAGCGAAATACTCAAGCGCCTAAGCGGTCTACGCCAAAGACCAACAGAAGCTCCTCTGCAACCAAGAGTACGCCAAGGTCTACACCAAAAGCGACTCCTAAGACCAACAGAAGTTCTTCTGCAAAAAAGAGCACTCCAAGATCAACGCCAAAGGCGAACAAATCAACGAGTCAGCCTAAGCGTTCAACGTCCAAGGCCAGCAGCAGGTCAACGACCACGAAACGCAGCACGCCTTCAGCCAGCAAGAGCAAATCTTCTTCAAGAAGCAGCTCTGCCAGCAGAAGCAGCAGCAAAAGCTCTTCAAGACCTGCAGCCAAGTCTTCCGGTAGCCAAAGAAGTTCTTCTTCTTCAACAAAAGCTACCCGAAAGACAAGCAGCAGCAGCTCAAGGAGTAAAAGAGGTTAATTAAAGTTACAGGTTGCTGGTTACAGGTTTTTTGTTAAATCAGCAAACAGAAGAATAGGATACGATTTTAAGTTTTAGTTAGGGTCCCGTCCCTTCAGCCTTCGGGCTGGAGGGACTTTTTTTGTCAATAATCAATTTGCCTTTTCCTGGATCTGCTTTGCTACTTCCTGGACTTCGTCCAAAACCCGTAAGAGATTTCCGCCCCAAAGTTTTTCGATCTCTTCTTCAGTGTAACCTCTTTTAACAAGCTCAATGGTTACATTCAAGGTTTCAGAAGCATCTTCCCAGCCTTCAATTCCTCCTCCTCCATCAAAATCAGAGCTGATCCCTACATGCTCAAGGCCGATTTTTTTCACCATGTAATCAATGTGATCCACAAAATCTTCAATATTTACCGGCGGAACCACTTTTTTTACCTTTCCTTCTTGGGTTTTAGCCAGTTTTCTTATGTCGATGTATAGATCTATATAGGCCTCCCGATCTGCTTTGGTCATTTCTCTCACGGCTGACCAAGGTAATACTTTAAAGCCACGGCTTTCGCCAATTTCGTTCAAAAGAGCATCGTAAGCTTCTTTATATTTTTTGGCCTTTTCCACATCTACATAAGCATTAAAGGCAACCGCTTGAACCACACCTCCGTTGTCTTTGATCCATCCCAGTTGTTCATCATCAAGGTTTCGGCTATGGTCGCTCAACGTTCTGGCCGATGAGTGAGACGCGATGATTGGGGCTTTAGAATATTTGATCATATCCCGCATGGAGTTTTTTGCTACATGAGATACGTCGATCATTATTCCCCATTTGTTCATCTCCCCAATGACCTGTTTGCCAAAGTCGCTAACGCCGTTGTGTAACCACTCTTCTTCCTCTTCGCCGGTGTGTGAATCACATAACTGGCTGTGGCCGTTGTGAGAAAGTGAAATGTATCTTGCCCCTAAATCGTAAAATTCTTTTACACGGCTAAGGTCTGTTCCGATCGGATAACCATTTTCTACACCTATCATGGCTACTTTCTTTCCAGACTTATAAATTTCCCGGGCTTCTTCGGAAGTAGTAGCCAGTCCGATTTGGTCCGCAGCGAACTTATTAGCCAGTTTGTGGATAGCATTGAATTTGGCAATGGCATCATCATATGCTTTGGCATAACCTTCTTCGGTATGTTCTCTCTGCCCGGTATAAACGACAAACCAGGCGCAATCCAGACCGCCTTTTTGCATTTTGGGAAGGGTGACCTGGTTATCGAGATCCTGAGTGTAATTAACTTCGTCGGTGAAGTTTTTTACATTGATGTCAATATGTGTATCAATAGTCATTACCCTTTTGTGGATGGCTTTTGCTTTTTCGATCATTTCAGAGGAGACAAGATTTGAAGTGTTGATGGTTGAAACAGTTTTACAGGAGGTTATTATCAAACAACCAAGTAACAGGTATTTGAATAATTTCATAATAGTCGCATTTAATTATGCGATACAATATAGGGATAATGTTTAAAAATTTTCTGAACGCTATTGAACGACCAACTCAGCAATACGAGCCTCATTTGCTGAGTTTACCACCACTATGTCAAAATTCCCTTTGCCCAGAGCCAATACTACTTCCTGGTCTTTATTCTCGACTTCAAGAATATCTACAGGAACCGAAAAATTAATGTCTTCTCCTTTTTTATAGGCAAGTATCATTACCGGAAAAGCTATGTTGATTACATCCAGCTCAATAGTTGTTTTTTTTACATCTTCTGAAAAAAGCCAATCCGGACGATCGTGTTCATAAGTTGTAATTGGATGAAAAACGGCGATATCTGTCCAGCTGTCTCCACGTAAGTAGCGGTAGGGATTTTGATCTTTATCCAGTAGCACAGTAGAAATTTGAGGGGCGATGGCTTTTAGGAGTCTGTGATTGTATTCAGGGTTACCAGTTTCGCTGAAAAGCGTCTGGTTTATGGTTAATGGATCGATCCCGGTAAATTCTTCCAGTCTTCCGGCCATGGCTTTGCCCCAGGAACCATGATTTCCCTCTAGGGCGTGATCAAAACCGCAGTGAATCAGGAATTTTCCATCAGGATGTTGCTCCATGAACTTTTGAATATTTTGAGCCTGGTCAATCTCTCTGGAACGCCCGTTGGAACCAGGGTCGGTTGTT
>QQUB01000170.1 GCA_008501835.1 Bacteroidota bacterium | reverse complement strand
ATAAAAAAGGGCTGCTTCCGGATCATCCGAAAACATCACTTTTGATATCTGTAAGATCAATGGTCAGTTGACCATTAACTTATTTAATTGCTTAGTTTACATCCCAGAATACCGGAGTATGCTTAGCGTCACCGCCGATAGCAGAAGAAGCTGCTTCAACGTTTTCACCGTTCAAAGTATACTCAGTAACAGGGTAAGTATAACGAGTTGGTGTAGGAACCTGAGCCTGAACAGCGATGTTCAATACAGGAGCGTCATACAACTTGTAGCTGTTCCATGCTTCGAAAGCCTGGTCGTAAAGAGAGATCCACTTCTGAAGAGCAATCTTTTCTGCCCAGGTACCAGGAGCTGATGAATAAGCAACATCAGCCTGTGCGAGGTAAGCAGCAGCATCGTCAGCTGATCCACCCCAATCCATGATTGAAGCAGTAACACCTGCGTTATAGTGCTCTTCTGCAGTACCACCTACGCTGTATCCTCTTTCAACTGCATCAGCTAAAAGGAACTCAACTTCTGAGTAAGTGAAAACTGTTCCTGCGAAAGTTGGGCTTTCCATCAATTCGCCTGGCTTGGAGTTAGCTGGGTAACTGTTGTTGTCACCATAAGCTCCACCGGTTGCAGAACCATCTTCTTCCAGATCTTTGAAATAGAAAGCTCTTCTTGGATCATTCAATGAGTTCATGTAATCAGCAACAGTATTGGCAGCTACGTAATCAGAACGTCCACTCTGTACCAAAGTAACCCAAAGAGGGTGAGTATTTGGAGTTGAGCTAGCGTACTGGATAGTGAAGTTGTCAGCACTTGAAGTGAAAACTCCGCTGGAAACAGCAGCTTCAGCCAAAGACTGAGACTGTCCTGGATCAACATCAGCCAAACGGAAAGCTAACCTGAGCTTCAAAGAGTTACCCAGTTTTTTCCACTGGTCAGCACTTCCACCGTAGATGAGGTCAGAAGCACCTAAACCTGTAGAACCACTAAGGTCCTCGATAGCTTTGTTCAAGTTAGAAATGATTGCTGAATAGATTCCAGCATCATCGTCATATTTAGGAGTAATTTCTCCAGCCAATGCTTCAGAGAAAGGTACATCACCAAAAGTATCTACGAGAATAGAGTAAACATAAGTCTCGATGATAGCGATGATCGCATGCTGATTGTCTTTTTCTTCCTGAGAAAGGAATTCATCAGCGTCGATCAATGGTTTTGCATCCTGTAAGTCCCGGAGAACTGTAGCATACATAGTATTCCACATACTTCTTGGAACACTTCTTTCAACCAATTCGTAGTTTGACTCATCCGCATAAGTCGTCTGAGCCCAGAACTGTGACCAGAGTCTGAAGTTGTTAACGTTTACATTCTGATTGGTCATGAAATCAAAGAATGAAACTGTTGCGTTGGCGAAGAGCGCGCCAGATGGCACTTCTTCTGGGTTTTTCGTGTCGACGTTTAGGTCTGAGATGTTATCAGTACACGCACCGAGCACGAAAACCATTATTGTGAGAAAAAATATTCTTTTCATATTAAATATTATTTTAATTAAAACTCAGATGGAAAATACAATCGATCAAATTATCAATTGCTGTTTTATCCTCTGATAAGGTTTTCATTTAATTATTTAATTAAAATCTAACTTTCAGGTTAAATCCAATCTCTCTGATTGAAGGATAAGCACCTGACTGGTTTCCTAAGAAACGTCCTGCACTCAAACCAGCTTCTGGGTCAGAGTATTCAGAGTTCTTATGGATGATCCAGAGGTTTCTACCAACCAATGACAAATCAATTCCTCCGATGAAGTTGTTTTCGAACAAGTTCGTAGGAAGTGAATAAGTAATGGCAGCTTCTCTCAGTTTTACGAAAGATGCATCATAAACGTGGTATGCGTTAGGAGCATAAACGTAACCGAATGAAGTATAAACGTCAGAAACATATCCGTATTCTTCGTTTACAGTACCATCAGAAATTGGGTTTCCATCGTCGTCATAAAGGTAGTTTCCGTCAGCATCAGTTGAATGAATTACACCGCCGATTGGCAATCCACCACCATCATCTGGATTAGCTCTTACGTCATTTCCTTTATCGTTAGTTCCTGCAGTCCAGTCATAGATACCAGTTGCAGTTCCGTACCACATATCCAATGAGAAGAAGTCTCCACCTTTCTGGATATCGATCAGGAAGCTCAATGCGAGATTCTTGTAAGACAATGCATTCTGGATACCACCTCTCCAATCAGGATTTACGTTACCGATATTTTCAGGAGTTGCAGTTTTTCTCCAGCGCATACCACCATTCCAGTGTGGGTATACAATTGGTTCACCGTTAGTGTGGTAAACATAGTTTGTTCCTCTGATCGCACCAAATGGCTCACCAACAGTAGCGTTGATAGTAACACCACCCTGTACTGTAGTCAACTGAATATTAGTCTGGTCTTCGAACAATTCGATAACCTCATTCTGGTTCTTAGACCAGGTAAGGTTCAAGTTCCACTGGAAGTCACCAACTTTAACAGGAGTTGTATTCAATGCCAACTCAAGACCCTGGTTCTGGATATTACCAGCGTTTACATATTTAAACAAGCTACCAGTTGCACCCGTTACAGAAACAGGAATAATCTGGTTGAAAGTATTAGATCTGTATACAGAGAAGTCTAATCCTACACGGTTGTTGAGGAAGTTCATCTCCAAACCAGCCTCGATACTCTTAGTATTCTCAGCTACCAGATCAGGATTGTTCTCAGTATTGGAAGCAGAAGCCAATGCAACACCGTTAAATGGAGCTACAAAGTCGTAAGTGTTCTTGATTGACAATGGTGGCGCAGGGCTACCAACCTCAGCGTAGTTGAATCTCAGTTTACCGAAGCTCAGTACTGAAGAGTTCATCAACTCAGAGAATACCAAACTCAAAGAAGCAGATGGGTAGAAGTAACCGTTGTTTGCTTCTGGCAAAGTAGAAGAAATGTCATAACGACCGGCAAGGTCAACATAAATGAAGTTGTCATATCCGAAACTTGCTCTTGCGAAATAACCGTTAGTACCGATTTCGTAAGCTGTTTCAGCCGGTGCGTTAGGAGCACTCACACTGTTAGCCAAAGAGTAGATTCCAGGTACAACCAAACCACCGTTAGTCTGAGCACTGATGAAGTCATACTTCGTTCTACGGATGTTCATACCGAGGTTACCGTCGAAGTTGATCTTGTTGTCAGTTCCGAAGTACTTGTTGAAAGAAGCGATCAGATCGTAGTTCATTTCAGAGAAGTTTCTGTTACGTCTCCAGTACATAGGAACATCGATAGATCCAACAGCAATTCTTTCTTCCTGGATGAAGCTATATCTGTCCATAGCAACACGTCCCATCAGGTTGAACCATGAATTAACTTCATAGTTCAAGGTAGTGTTACCCATGATTCTGTTACGCTCATCAGACTGGAAGTTCTCGTATCTGTTGAAGTAGTAGTTGTCGAAGTAGTGAGGTGCAGTAGCACGATCCGGATCAAGCGGTCCGTAAGGGTTCCATGAGATGTTCTTACCTGTAAGGTTGTAAGTCTCCTCCTGATCGGACATGCTTACACCAGTCTGGTACCACTGGCGGAATGACTGGTTTACGTTTCTGTTATCATAACCAGTACCATACCTTCCTAAACCATTGGTGTTAATAAAGTTTACAGTTGCAGATGCAGTAAGTTTATCAGTCACGTCAAAACTACCGCTTGTTGCAATGGTATTTCTCTTGATATTACTGTTAGGCAGGTTACCTTTCTGGTCGAAGTTGGTATAACTCAGACGGAAAGCACTTCTGTCTGTACCACCGTCGATAGCAATACTGTTGTTATAAGTCAAACCAGTTTCATAGAAATTGGAAGCATCATCATCTGTAGCGACAAATGGCTGAGGCTGACCATAAGTATCCAATTCAGGGTAGTAAGATTTCCAAGTATAAACCATCAGGTTCGGATCATACTCAGGACCGAAAGAAGCATCTTCGTAAACAGCTTCACTCAGTACATCTCCAGCACCTTCACCGAAATCGTAGTACTCGAATCCGTCAGGATCGTCAGTACCATCAGATGCATACCATCCCAATCCACGGGCATAACCAGCACCGTACTGCTTCTGGTATCTTACGAAAGTAGACTTATCAATCTTACTTGCTGTAATACCTGAAGTAATAGTGATACCGAGATCTTTGTTCTTGCTACCTTTTTTAGTAGTAATAAGAATTACACCGTTTGCAGCACGTGATCCGTAAAGTGCTGTCGCAGCAGCACCTCTCAGGATAGAAACAGACTCAATATCCTCTGGGTTGATGTCCATCGCAGCGTTACCGTAGTCATAACCACCACGACCAGTTTGCTGATTAGTCGTGTTGGCAATACGGTTGTCGATTGGTGTACCGTCAACAACGAAAAGTGCCTGGCTACTTCCATAAAGAGATTTAGTACCACGAATTACAACGTTGGAAGAACCTCCCAACTGAGTACTTCTCTTAATGTCAACACCAGCTACTTTTCCGGAAAGTGAGTTAATGAAGTTTGCATCTTTTACTTTGGTGATTTCATCACCAGATACTTCCTGGGCAGCATAACCAAGAGATTTTTTATCTCTTTCGATACCCAAAGCCGTTACAACGGCTGCGTCAAGCGTAACACCTTCTGCAAGTACTACGTCAACAACGTTACTGGCACCTAACTCAACTTCCTGAGATTCGAAACCAGTATAACTAAAAACGAGGGTTTTGGCTCCCTCAGGAACAGATAGTGTGTATTTTCCGTCAAAATCTGTTACAGTACCTGTGGTGGTACCTTTGACGAGAACACTTGCACCAATCAGGGTTTCCCCAGTGGCATCTGTAACTGTCCCGCTTACTGTTCTTTGTGCCATGGCCATGCCAAAAGCAAAGAACACTAATGTCAAAACTAGTGATAGTCTTTTCATACTTAAGTCCAATTTAGTTAAAAAAAGATTTAATAATACAATCGGGCAAATTCCTGTTTATATCTCAAAACAAGATTTTAACCAATCAAAAAAATTAATAATGAAATATCATCAAAAAATTTTTCCCATGTTAATTTTTTCAGCTTCTAAACTTTTTTGTGTAAGTGTTTGAAAATCAGCTAAAAACTAAGTGTTTTTTTGTTTGAAAAAATGTCAATGCTCCTAGGATGGTAGTTGAAGAAATTTTTGTGTGATTAATCTTTATCGATTTGATCTCAAAGGGTTACAATAATCAATACGTTTTAATTATTGATTGTGCTGCCCCAAAGTTAAATAAAAGTTAAACTTTTTTAATTTTTGGAAGGAAAATGTGGCACACAATTTTTGATTACCGGAAATTACATTTTCCAAATTAGGAATTGAAGTTTTAAATTATTTAAAGATTTATGAAATTGACGATTCCGGAGAAACTCAAGCTGTGTTAATCATATATTGCCTAACCCATTTTCCTTCCTCTTATAAATTGATTCCAAAAAACAGGGGGTAGATATTGTTTTTTAATGTTAAAATCGGCTGATTTATTTCAATCTGTTCAGGTACAGCTGAATGGTATTTTTTAATCCATAATAAAGAGCATCACAAATAAGTGCGTGTCCGATGGAGACTTCCAGTAATCCAGGCATCATTTGATGGAAATAGGCCAGATTGTCGAGATTGAGATCATGCCCTGCATTGATGCCTATGCCTATTTCATTGGCTTTTTTTGCAGCTTTTACAAAATCATGGATAGCCTTTTCCCTGTCCTGGTGATAACCCTCTGCATATGGACCGGTATAAAATTCAATTCTGTCTGCTCCAACTTCCTTTGCTCCTGCCACCTGTGCTTCCTCCGGATCCAGAAAAATAGAAACCCTGATGCCTTTTTCCTGTAACCGACCAATTACATCCTTTAGAAAATCTTTGTGTTTTATTGTGTCCCAGCCGTGATCGGAAGTCAATGCCCCCGGATCATCAGGTACCAGGGTACATTGGTCGGGTTTGTGTTGCAAAACCATATCCATAAATTGGGGAGTAGGGTTCCCCTCAATATTGAACTCGGTGGTTACAATTTCTTTTAAAACGGGGATATCATCATAACGGATGTGGCGTTCATCCGGCCGTGGATGTACAGTGATGCCCTGTGCTCCAAATTCTTCACAATCTTTGGCAACTTGTACCAGGTCAGGGAGGTTGCTGCCGCGGGCATTTCTGATCAGGGCTACTTTATTGATGTTAACGCTAAGTCTAGTCATTATTAATTTCTATTTTTACCGCAAATTTAACCTTTTACTTATAATATGGATCATACTAATCCTTCGAGTGGCACAGAGCCCGAAATGCCCCAGTCACCATTTGCTCCGATATCCGGATTATTAGAAATCCTGATGGTTATTTTTCTGGTATTGATCCTTGGTTGGGGCGGTAGTCATGTTGCACAGCTCATTGCCCAAAGCGGAGGTTACGGACTGGAAGAGCTCGTTAGTTCCCTGGCAGATAATAATACCTTGCAAAATCGTAACCTGGTACGGTTTGCCAATCTGGCCATCCATTTGATGTCTTTTACCCTTCCATGCTTATTACTGGCCTTTTTTGTGCGACGTAGCAAATGGTATGAGTACCTTTCACTTGATAAGGTAATAAATTCAAAAACCATACTTCTGTCGGTCCTGCTAATTCTTGTGGCAATGCCATTCACGAGTCTTACCTATTGGATCAATATGCAGATTCCTTTGCCTGAGTGGGCTCAAACCATCGAAGAAGATGCAACGGTCATGATCAATGCCCTGTTGACCATGGATAGTCCTATGGAACTAATACTTAATCTGCTGATCATTGCATTGGTGCCTGCGATCGGTGAAGAATTATTATTC
>QQUB01000582.1 GCA_008501835.1 Bacteroidota bacterium | reverse complement strand
TGGGAGAAATTCAGTGAGTATGGACAACTTTACGCCATTCTAAACGATAATAAAGTCAAGGTGCTTACGGGCATTTTCCCTAGTGTTGATGCTGCAAAGCAAAAACTTGCAGAGATCAAAAGAACAGGGTATAAAGATGCTTTTATCAAAAAGGTCAATAGTGCTTTACTGGTAAACATTTCAGAATTTGAGACCGGTATAAAAAAACCCCTCATTCCGATTTCTTTTGAAGATAATAAAATAACAAAAGGAGCTCCAACCGGAACAACTGAAAAGCCTGCTGACTATACGGTTAAAGGTCAGCCAAATCAACCTTCCTTCCCTGCTTCATACGATACCAAACCCATTAACCCGGCCACGGATGTATCAGGCATAGATTACGCCGAATCAACCGGCATGGCCCTGCCTACCATTCGTACGAGAGTTAAACGTCGTTCTGCTCTTGAATTACAAAAAGTACTTAAGGCAGAAAAGTATTATGATAAATCACTGGATGGCTATTATGGTGACGGTACGGCTAATGCCTACAATAAGGCTTTGGTTGAAAATGCAGAACTGAGGAAATATGCCCTCTTAGCAGAGCACGCTTCTTCCGGTACACCTTCCCGTTCCGGAAATTTTCTCCAGAATGCCATCAATAGAATGCCAGTTGACCCGTCGGCGATAAATACCATTGACAGATCAAATGAGCCTGTTGCAAAAGTCTATAGTGCGTATTACCTATACACTAAGCTAGGACCTTCGAGTGATGTAAACAGGATGATGAGAACTGCTCTGAAAGGTGCCTTTTCCGGTAAAAAGATGGAGAACAAACCTCCGTTTGATTACAACGCCACTTATGCCTATGAGGATATGGATCAGTTGATTCGTCATATGTTCTATGTACATGCGGCTCCCGGAAATATTTATGAAGTACCTCGCTGGGTTTATGATCGTCATCCTCGGGAAACAGCAAAAGCGCAGGCCGCCATTGCCGGTTTTGGAACCAGTGACTTTAAATCTGCTGCCGGCAGTAATCAGCTGGACTGGCCGGAAGTAAAATTACTGGAGACCATTGCGGCCGACCTGAATGCCAATCAGACCGATGCATCCAAATTAGCAGCAAGCTCCGCCAAAAGATCACAGATCTTCCTGGCTCCAAACAGCCTGACCAAAGAAGAAAAGAGCAGTGCCGAAGCCTGGAATCAGGACTTGTGGACCAACCTGAATGCATGGGCCAACAGAGACCCTCTTCATGAAAAATCGGTAGTAGCCCTCAAGATCGCTTATTACCAGTCAGCCGTTCGCCTGGAGGATTATTTCATGGACCAGGGGTATTCAGCCAGAGATGCTAAAGCCTTTACCCTGGTTACCTTACGAACACTAGTAGCTGATCATTTGGACCGCTTTGTGTAAAATTAGCCTTTTGGACTATTAGATGTTTAAACTTTTAGCGTAAGTAAAAAGCCCGGACTTCATCAAATGTATGAAGTCCGGGCTTTTTTAGATGAGTGGTATTACCTTCACTTGTCGCAGGAGCTTTTTGTTTACATGAGGACAGAATCAGGGTGGATCCGGAATTTTAATGTTTTGCCAGGCCGAAGCAAATTGGGAATAAAAGAATAGTTTTATTGCCAAGTTGGAGAGTGTTTGGTTATTTTTATCGCTCTAAAACTAGTTAGCGCTTTTGAAAATAGAATCGGGCAAAAGGAGTACTTGAGCAATTAAATATGAAAACAAACGATCAGTTAAAAACCTTCGGGACTTTTGGTGGTGTATTTACCCCTACCCTGCTGACCATCCTTGGGGTGATCATGTATCTCAGGTTGGGATGGGTAGTAGGTAATGCAGGACTTTTAGGTGCCTGGCTAATCATTACATTATCGTTTCTGATCACGCTGGCCACGGCATTATCCATGTCTTCGATCACAACCAACATCAGAATTGGAGCCGGAGGTGCTTATGCCATTATTTCGCAATCCCTGGGTCTGGAAGTTGGGGGAAGTCTGGGAATTCCTCGTTATGTTTCACAAGGATTAGCTGTAACCATGTATATTTTTGGTTTCAGGGAGGGCTGGTTGTCTATTTTTCCCGATCACCACCCTTTTATTATTGACCTGATCGTGTTTGCCGTAATTTATGCCATTGCGTATAAAAGCGCTGACCTGGCTATTAAAACGCAATACATTATTATGGCCATAATTTTTGCGTCCCTTGTGGTCATAGTCCTTGCCGCATATTTCGGTTCCATGCAGGAATCTACTGTCGATGTATTAAAATGGGGAACGTTTCGCGGTTCGGCGGAAAACAATTTCTCAGGATCGAATTTCTGGTTGGTTTTTGCTGTATTTTTTCCTGCCGCCACAGGGATAATGGCAGGAGCAAATATGTCGGGAGAGTTGAAAGATCCACGTAAAAGCATTCCTGTAGGCACATTATGGGCCATTGGGGTAAGTTTTGTGATATATATGGGATTGGCTTTTTGGGTAGCAAGATCAGCCAGCGATGATGAACTGTTGACCAATTACAATGTAATGATCGACAAATCATTCTTCCCGCCATTGGTCATTGCCGGAGTTTTGGGGGCTACTTTTTCTTCAGCCCTTGCTTCAATGGTCGGTTCCTCAAGGATATTATATGCCATGGGCAAACACGGGGTTTTACCTGGAAGCGAATGGTTGGGAAATACGGATAAGACCGGCCAACCGAGAAATGCCATGTTTATTACGGGAGCTATGGTTTTCCTGGCCATGCTTCTGCGCGATCTGAATGCGATAGCTCCACTGGTTACCCTTTTCTTCCTGATCACCTATGCGATGTTAAATGTGGTGGTTATTATAGAACAAAAACTTGGCTTGATCAGCTTCAGACCCATATTCCCCGTACCCCGGTGGATTCCATGGGTAGGACTGATCACTTCCATTTTTGCCATGTTCATTATCAATCCAACCCTGAGTTTAATCTCGTTGGTGTTGGTAGTCGCGGTTTATGGTATTCTCACTCAGAAAAAATTGGTTACCCCTTTTGAAGATGTCAGGAGTGGCTTATTTATTTCATTTGCAGAATGGGCCGCCAAACATACTTCCAGCATTACACATCGACAGGAAAGAGCATGGAAACCAAACCTCCTGGTTCCGGTAACCAATCAAAATTCCATAAAAGGGGTATTTTTCTTTCTTCAGAATATTGCCTTTCCAAAAGGGTCCATTAAACTACTCGGAATAAATTCGGACAACACCAATATTGAGTTCAACAAAAATATCGATGAACTCTCCAAAGCATTCCAGCATCGGGGAGTGTTTTCTTCCTGGACGGTTATCAGGACAGATGATTTTGCCAATGGAGTTAATTTTGCCAATCAGGCTTACAAAGGTTCCTTTTTCAGACCGAATATTGTCTTCCTCAATATGCTTGACAGGCCATCTCTCGAAAGAGATTTTCTCGACATAATAGCTGAATCCACACGCTTGAAGATTGGCGTTATGGTGTATTTCCAACACCTGAAATCTGGTCTGGGTCAACGTCAGGTGATTAACATCTGGATAAGGAACCGGGCACCATACTGGAAAATCTCCTGGGACATTGGAAATCTGGACTTATCAATCCTGGTAGCTTATAAATTGAAGAAAAACTGGGCGGCAAGGATCAGACTGGTAACTGTCGTGGATAATGAAGAACAGGAACAGCAAGCAGCCAACTTCATGGCTAAATTGATCGATCTTGCCAGGTTACCGAAAACGGAAACCATGATTCAGGTCGGTAAATTCGATAAATTCATCTTAAAAGCACCCGATGCCGACCTCAACATATTCGGCCTTGTTGACAAACCGGATTTTGATTTCATGGAGGATATGGTCGAAAAGACCCAGACTACCTGCCTTTTTATTCGTGATTCGGGGATGGAAAATATTTTGGCTTGATTGGAATGTGTTGCGGGTTGCGGGTTAGGTCATTGAATTTGAGATTTATTGGTCCAGTTTGTAAACAGAACCATAAAGTGTTCGTACTCGCCGAACTTGTCTTCCTGGCCAGGCAAGATTCAATCCTCCTGTACAGATAAAACTACCGGCCCAAAATTTTAGGAAAAAGAAGGGTTTTGGTTACAGATCATTGAGCAGAACCTGATCGTTGAGCTGTTTCTGGGGTTGGCAAAAAAGATATTCTAACCGGAAAACGAGCTCACCGATCAATTCACGTTGTTCATTGCTCAGCGATCTTGATCGGCTTCCCCAATAATGAATAAAGCATTGCTTTAATGTTTTTCCATACTCGCCGAACCTGTCTTCCTGGCCAGGCAAGACAGGTTCGGTGGGTACGGTAAATAATTTAGTCTTCATTTACTTGCTATGTTGAGGTTTAATCGGTTATTTTTATCTCGGTTTATATAATTTAAATAAAGAATACCCGAGACAATCATGACCCTATCACAAAAAGCTCAAACCATCCACTCCCAGTTAAATCCAGAGTCCACCAAATTGGGAGATCTTAGAAAAATAGCCAAAAAGATCAAGAAAGATCATGAACTGGCCATGGAATTATGGTCAACAGGAGAAGTATTGCCAAGACAACTGGCTGTCCTGATAATGGATAAAAAACTCCTTACACAAGATCTGATTGACAGACTGGATGAAGATTTACAGATTCATGATTTTAAGGACCGAAACCATTTAATGGAATGGCTGATGGCCAATCAATTGATGAAGGACAGGAAAACCAAATCCTTAATTGAATCCTGGGAAACCAGTCCTTCTCCCCTGCAAAGACGAACTTTCTGGTATTACCAGGCCCGATTGAGATGGACCGGGCAGGTTCCTCCTGACAATACTGAATATTTATTATCGGCCATTGAAGCGAATTTGACCAGCGAAGTACCGGAAGTTCAATGGGCCATGAATTTCACGGCTGCCTGGATCGGTGTTTATGATGAAACGAAAAGGAAACGTTGCATAAACATCGGAGAGCAAACAGGTTTATATAAAGATGAAATTGTGGCTAAAGGCTGTACGCCCAGCTATTTGCCGGAGTTTATCAGAATTGAAGTTGATAAACGAAATAAAAAATAGAGAATGTCTATAATGCCAATATGGAAGTTTGGCATTATTTCAGGCTAAGCTAGATGGAAAACCCCATATTTTACCCCGCTGGCGGGATATGCGTCAAATTAGTGATGTTTTTACTAAAATCCAGTCTCAGAGAGACGGCATCTCATAGCATGGGGGTAGAACTTTAAAGTGCATTGCAAACTTCCCTAAACAGGACACATCCTAATAATTGGGAAATCCTTTAGGGGTAAACTCATATGACTTACCTACGGCACTTATCTTTTTATTCAACTTTGGGGTTCCCCATATTAGGTCTCTACGAGACTATCAAGTCCCATCGGGACGCGGATATGGGTAAAAACCTGCGGACAAAAATAATGAGTGCCGTAGGTACATCATATGTTTTCAAATAAAGAGATTATTCATCCAACTGGCTAACAATGTGTATCTTGCCGTAGTTATCTTTAAAGGTAGCTACGGCATTTTGCATTAAGAAAAAAGATTCCTCTACAAATACCTTCACTCAATCAAAAACATATGCCACATTTCATACTCGACTGTTCTGAAAACATCATTGAATTAAAATCCCCGAAAGAAATCATGCAAAAAGTATATGATGCTGCCGATACCACCGGTCTTTTTAAAAAGGGAGACATCAAGGTAAGAATAAACCCCTTCAAGTATTACACCATTGGCAACACTCAGGATGACTTCATCCACGTTTTCGCAAATATTATGGAAGGGAGGACCATCACTCAAAAGAGTAACCTCTCCAATAGTATTATTAAGGAGTTGAAAATGATGTTTCCGGATGTACCCATTATTTCTATAAACATCAGAGATTTCGAAAAAGCGACCTATTGTAACAAATCTATGGTGTGATCCCATATTTCTTAAGACGTCTTGAAAAGCATTCGCACTCACCGAATCAAGGAGATCCATTTTTTTTCAGAATAGCCATTTTTAATTGGAACAAAAGGACCATTTACTTACCAAATTGGCGAGTGATTGGTTATTTTTATGTTTGTAGGAAATGCTTGTCTACTCCAAATCCAGGCAATAAATTTATGGTAAACCTATCTGAAAAATGGCTCACAAAATATTAGAAGAAATTCATTGGGGAATTATTGGTGCAGGTGATGTTTGCGAAGTAAAAAGCGGTCCGGCACTCATGCAGGTAGCCAATTCAAGTGTGAGGGCTGTTATGAGAAGAAATACTGAAAAAGCCAGGGATTTTGCCAATCGCCATGGTGTTGCTAAGTGGTATGATAATGCTGAAGATCTATTGAACGACCCGGAGATAAATGCTATTTACATTGCAACGCCTCCGGATACACATGCAGAATATACATTGAAGGCCGCAGCCTTAGGAAAACCTGTCTATGTAGAAAAACCTATGGCCCGTACGCATCAGGAATGTATTTCAATGGTTGAAGCTTGCCAAAAGGAAAATGTTCCTTTGTACGTGGCATTTTACCGAAGAGCACTTCCGAATATTCTGAAAGTAAAGGAATTAATTGATAGAGGTTCTATTGGTTCTGTTAGAAGTGTTCGAATAAATTTACAAATGACCATTAAACCTGAGGTTGTCGGAGACATTATTGACCTTGTTAATTGGCGGGTTGACCCGGAAATTGCTGGTGGCGGTTATTTTTATGACCTGGCCTCACATCAATTAGATGCCATGGATTTTCTTTTTGGTCCAATCACCGAAGCAAAAGGTTTTTCCGACAATCAATCAAGGCAGTACAAAGCAGATGATATTACTGTTGGTGTTTTTAGATTCGAAAATGGCATTTTAGGAGAAGGCCTGTGGGCTTTTAATACT
>QQUB01000945.1 GCA_008501835.1 Bacteroidota bacterium | reverse complement strand
TGGAATCCATTATTACAATATCATAAACCCCACCCGGGAGATTGTTGAATATATTACTCTGCCCAAAGGTTTCCCCACCATTCACAGAATATAGGAATGGAGGAACACCACCAGTAACAGAGGGTACTACCAGATTTCCGGTCTCCCCATGACAATCAGGATGTTGTACTTCTACTTCCATATCAGTGATGAAATTGGAGGTGATCGTAACCTGGTCGGTGTCCGTACATCCATTTTGCGTATTGACCACGGTCAAAAGATAGCTACCCGGGAAGGAAATGGTAGGTTGAGGGATATCCGTGTCAGATTCAAACTGTCCGTCTGAAGTACTCCAGTTGAAATTGAGCAATCCGACAGGGTAGGAGAGGTTTCCGTTCAATGAGCTTACCGGAGCATGACAATTCAATTCAAAACCCTGACCTGCATCAGCCACAGGAGGCTCAATGTCCTGAAATACTTCAAAGGTCGTGGTTACTTCACAATTATTATCAGTATTAATTATGATCAATTGGTAGGTTCCCGGTACACTAACAAAAGGAGTCTGTTCATCCGGCCCGGGACTGATCATTCCACCGGAAATTGGAGACCAGTCGTAGCTGAATTCATCACCCATTGAGGAACCGGTGGCATCAAGTGTAGCGGTGAGTTGAATACATGTCAGCGTTTCATTTACTGAGCCGGCAATCTCTGGATATTCCTGATCCACAGCAACCACTACAGAACTGGTATCCGAACAACCATTACTATTGTCAAAAACTACGAATTCAAAAGTTCCTTCATCATCTACAAACTGATCGATGTTCGATCCAATATTTTCACCCAGGTTGTTAAACCAGGAATAATCAATCGATGCACCTGTAGATGTTCCAGCGCCTCCCAGGAAAGTTTCAGTAGTCTGACAATCAAGCGTTATGTCTGTTCCGGCATCTGAAACAGGGGCTTCAAAATCTTCACTTACGGTAACCACATCATTTGAAATACAACCGTTGTCTGTGTCAGTAACAATTAATGTATAATCCTGACCAATATTTACATCAAGGCTCGTTCCTGTTCCAAGGGTTACAAGGTCCGGGTCCTGCCATTCATATTCAAAATTACTCCCTTCGCTTGAATTACTTCCATCCAGGTTGGAGGTTGGTTGGTAACAATTTAGGACAATGTCCTGGCCTGCATTTGCGATAGGAGGGGCAATGTTCTGTAAAACCGTGACAGTATTATTGTCCTCACATCCGTTTTCAAGATTGGTGATGCTTAGGGTATAAGTGCCTGGTCCTGAAACGGTTTGCATTAAATTTGAACCGATTACCATACCACCTTCATTGGTCCATGAGAATTCAGGGTTGGCGCCATAAATGGAAGCCGAACCATCGAGGTCCATATCCAATACGACACAAGTTAATGTCCCTCCCAGACCAGCGTCCACAACAGGTGTAATAGTGTCCTGGGCAATGGAAACCTGGTCAGAAGAAATACATCCATTGTCGAGGTTTGTCACCCACAGGGTATAAGTATCAGCAATGGAGACAGAGGTATTAATTCCTTGTCCTAAAGATTCGTTTGAACTGTTTTGCCAATCCAGAGAAAAGCCAGGACCGTTATCAGAATTACTTGCATCCAGCAAAATCGAAGTTGTTGAACAAGTCAGCGTTGAATCATTTCCGGCATCGACTACAGGTACAGTAAAATCTTCTGTTACAGTTGCATCAACTTGCGATTCACAGAAATTATCAGGGTTGGTTACCGTTAAGATAAAAATACCCGGACCTGAAACGTGAAGGGTATCTGTTGAGGCTAAAAAAGTACCTGAGCCATCCTCCCAGTTGAACATCCAATCCGGATTGTCCATGGAAAGCATGTAACCCAGGGTTGTTTCTGGTGAGAAACAGTTCAGGACCTCATCCTGAATTATAGCAATGGCCGGTGACAATGTATCAATGGCGACTTCAGCTTCAGAAATAGAAATACAACCATTCGACGTATCAGTAATACTCAAGGTATAAGTACCAGGTATATCAATCTGAGCCTGGAGAGCGTTTCCGACGGTGTTACCGTTAATATCTGTCCAGGATGTAGTAATGTTCGGGCCGCTGGATGAATTACTTCCATCCAGAATTACAGTAGTTTCATTACAATTTAAGATCAGGTCAGGCCCGGCATCCGCCGTTGGGGCATCTAACTCCTGGTGGATGTTAACTGTTGCATGGGAGGAACAACCATTACCCTGATCCGTTACCACAAGGGTATAGGAATCCGGAGCAGATATTTCAAAGGTGACGTCATTACTGATCAGCAAATTATTTCCATCATACCATTCAAATATGATATCGGCACCCTGGTCCGAATTGCTGCCGTCCAGAGTGAAATTTGGTGTTACACAGTCGAGTACTGCATCATTTCCTGCATCAGCCATTGGTACAATTAAATCTTCACTTACTGAAACAGAAACATTGTCACTACAGAAATTGGAAACGTCTCTTACGTATAATGAATATGTGCCGGCAGATTGAACAATGATGGTGTCTTCAGAGGAAAGGAAATTATTGTTTTCATCAAGCCATGAAAAACTCCAGGTTGGGTTGTCAGCGGCCAGGCTTTCTCCAATGGTAGCCTGAGGGCCATAACAATTGAGTACCACATCCGCTAATTCAGGCAGATCAGGAGCGATGGTGTCAACGGTGACTACTACATTAGAAACCGATGTGCACCCATTTGATGTATCCAGCAGATTGATGCTGTATGTGCCTGCAGAAGATGTTTGTAATTGAAAATTATTTCCAAGTGGGTTCCCTGCAGCGTTGGTCCATTGTATCTGAATATCGGGCCCGGAGGTAGAATTGCTACCATCAAGTGTTACCTCTGTAGTAAGGCAATTTATTTCCATGTCCGGCCCTGCATCTGCCACAGGAGCATCCAGCTGCTGAGTGACTTGTGTGTTAGCTGTAGCTGAACAACCATTGGTAACATCGGTAACCACCAGAGTATAGGTGTCGGCTGCATTGACCGGAAGGGTGATCCCACTCCCGACAGGATTGTTATTGCTATCTTCCCATGCATAAGAAATATTAGGGCCTTGCTGAGATCCGCTCGCATCTAGCGTTACACTATTGCTGATACAATCCAATACCTGATTTGGGCCTGCGTCAGCAAAAGGAGCAGTAAAGTCTTCCCCAACATTTACGATGTCTGAAGAGATGCAACCATTATTTGTATTCGTAACAATTAAGGTATATTGGCCTGTATTACTGACCTCAACTGTCTCATTAGCGCCCAATGGGTCACCATTTTCATCCTGCCATTCATAGGCAAACTCCGGCCCATTGTCTGAACCTGCAGAACTGAGGAAAACAGAGGTGTTGACACAATTGATTAAAGTATCTGTACCGGCCTCTGCGATAGGATAAACCGAACTGGTGGTTAACATCACTGAAGCTGTGTCAGTACAACTGTTTTCTGTATCTGTAACTATTAATTGGTAGTTCCCTGGAATGTCGGCGTCCTGGGTTATCATATTTCCGATCTCGGCATCACTATCATTATACCATGTGAATCCCAGAATCCCATTACCTGAAGAACCTGATCCATCAAAAGTGACAGAAGTAACTGAACAATCAATAACAAGATCAGGACCCGGGTCAGCAACAGGTGCGATAATATTTTGGGTTACAACTGCTGATGTAGTATCTGAACAGCCGTTTATGTTGTTGTTTACCACCAGGAAATAGGTTCCAGAAGCATTGACATCAAATGTGTCTGTAGTAATAACTTCTGTCCCTAAAGGACTTTGCCAGGAGAAACTGTAATCACTGCTCGGAAGTGACCCTGTACCGTCCAGGGTTACAAAAGAGGTAGCACAGTCCAAAATTTCTACTCCCGTTATGACGGCTGTAGGTTGTTGCATGTCAACCGTGACCATAACGCTGTCTGAGGACATACATCCGTTATTCTGGTTGGCTACAGAAAGGATATAGGTTCCCGGTAAATTAACCGTTATCATGGTACCATTTCCTAAAACTGTATTGTTTTGATCAGTCCAGGTAAGTACATATTCCGGGCCTGCCGTAGAATTACTTCCATCAAGCGTAACGGAGGAATTTTGACAATCAATAAGACCATTTGGACCTGCATCAGCAAAAGAAGCAGTACCATCGATATCAATTTCAACACTGGTAGATTCAGAGCATCCGTTGTCTTCATTAACTATGGTGAGGGTGTAAGTTCCCGGTTCGCAAACTTCGGGATTTAATTCATTGGACACAAAACCATTCTGGTTAGTCCAGGTTGGGACAAATGGAGGTCCGTTATCTGATTGACTTGCCGAAATGGTTGTGCATGGATCAGAACAATTTAGCTCTCCCGGGGGATCAATGATAACATTGGGTGATATGGTGTATTCCTGAACCACAACTTCATCCATCCCAAGACATTGCTGCCCTCCTCCAATATCCTGAAAGACCAATAAGGTATATATGTCAGGACAACTCACCTCTACGACAGGATTAGTAAAATCACCTTCAAAACAATCCAAATCTGAAGCAGTCCAGAGGTAGGTAATTCCTGGCCCTGCATCCGAATTACTGCCGTCCAGGGTAATGGTAGGGTTCTCACAGGTTATTATTAAGGGTTCCGCAATATCTGCCTGAGGATCGACAACCGTAAGATTTAATTGAACGGTACTGTCACAGTTCAAATAACTTGTCAATACCACTTCATGAGTTCCTGTTGTGCAGAATGGCATTCCGCCAACGAAGTAGCAATCTCCAGCGCAAATGGTTTCATTGAGTGTTGTAAACACAATTGGGTTGACGATCAGTTCAGTATAAACAGTACTATCACAACCATTGGCAGCGACATATACATCTGTGTAGGTGCCGGAATTGGTTTGAAAGCTTCCTCCAACGAAGAACACATCCCCTTCACAAATGGATTCTGTTACATTTGTTTCAACATTTGGATTGACAGTGAGGTTCGTAATGACAGTGCTGTCACACCCGTTTGCAGCCATATAAATATCCGTGTAAATGCCACTGGTAGTTTGATTGCCGCCGCCAGCAAAAAAGCTGTCTCCATCGCAGATGGTTTCAAACAAGGTCGTTTCAATATTGGGATTAACGGTTAGATTTGTAATAACGGTGCTGTCACAACCTGCAGCTGTCATAAAAACATCGGTGTAGGTTCCAGAGGTAGTTTGATGGGCTCCTCCTACAAAATAACTGTCTCCATCACAGATGGAAACATTTTCGGTTGTTTCCACATTTGGGTTGACAATAAGGTTGGTAATAACGGTGCTGTCACAACCTGCAGCCGTCATAAAAACATCGGTATAAGTTCCTGAAGTGGTTTGATTAGCGCCCCCCGCAAAGTAGCTGTCTCCGTCACAGATGGAAACATTTTCTGTCATTTCCACATTTGGATTGACCGTTAAAATGGTGGTGACCGTACTGTCACATCCATTGGCAGCCATATAGGTGTCCATATAAGTTCCCGAGGTGGTTTGATTAGCGCCCCCCGCGAAGTAGCTGTCTCCGTCACAGATGGAAACATTTTCCGTCATTTCAATATTGGGGTCAACTGTTAGAATTGTGGTGACCGTACTGTCGCATCCATTGGCCGCCATGAAAACGTCCACGTAAGTTCCACTGGTGGTTTGATTGGCCCCTCCTGCGAAATAGCTGTCTCCGTCACAAATGGATACATTTTCCGTCATTTCCACATTTGGATCAACCGTTAGGATGGTGGTGACCGTACTGTCGCATCCGGCCGGAGTAGTATAGGTATCCATATAGGTCCCGGCAGTGGTTTGGTTAGCCCCTCCTGCGAAATAACTTTCCCCATCACAAATGGTCACATTTTCCGTTTCCATGATAGCTGGAGTTACGGTCAGGATTGTGGTTATAATACTGTCACATCCATTATAAGCCACAAAATTATCGGAGTATGTTCCACTGGTCGTTTGATTGGAACCTCCGGCAAAGTAACTGTCTCCTTCACAGATTTCAACTTCCACAACACTCTGATCCCCGGAAGGGTATACTATCGGAGGTACGGCACAAACCGACTGATTGTTGGCAGAGCCTCCAGTGGAGGCCGTAAATCCACACCAGACCATGGAATTGCCCCCAAAACAGTTATTGATCACATCATAGGATCCTGTAAGGACTAAAGCTCCGTCAAAATATATTTCATAAATATTACCAACAGGGTTCCAGTTAAAAGTGACCTCATGATCGAGTCCATCTTCAATATTCCCAAGGTTGAATGGTCCATTTATGGCATTCATGACATCTCCATTGACATCAACAGAAACGTGGTCGTTGGGAATATCACTAAAGGTGGCACCATTGTCCCATGTGTCAAACTCGATGATAAAGGAATTTTGAATACCTCCTGAACCGAGTTGTCCGCCGCCAATTCCACAGGCAGCCATGCCACTTGGATCTAAATGATAAACCATGCATATCCCGTCAGCTCCATTGCCATCAACATTGCCAAAATTGAGGTTAACGGTGTTGGAAAATGGTTGCGTAAAATCCACCATATTGGGGGACCAGGCACACCCTTCCTGGCTCAATTGGGTAGTGGTCAGCTGAACACAATCCGGGCCATTGGAAAAAGCATCACCGGTTGGTACCAGGTCAAAATTGGAAGAAGAACTAAATGTGTCGGTTATCTGAATATCAAAATCACCATTTCCTCCACTTTCCACCCATATCCGGATAAATATCGTCGTTCCTGGTGCCAGATTACCCCAATCCCAAATAGGCATAATGGAACTACCACAATTATCGGATTCGGTACAGGCAAACTCCTGAAGGTTACTGCAAACTCCTGTATAAATAGCCATTGCTGCATTGGTCATTACATTGGGT
>QQUB01000413.1 GCA_008501835.1 Bacteroidota bacterium | reverse complement strand
CCGGGAGGTTGACGGGTTGTGTATGGCTTAGGCACTGTTGTTGTACTCTGGGGAAGCTTCGGTATGGCAAGGATGGACGGGAAATATTTCATCCTCTTCAGGAGCAGTGGATTAAGGGATTTGTCCAGTTACTGGCAGAGGATTGCCGGTGGCTGTTTCGGCATGGGAAGGTCAATGCATCGCTTTTTCATACCTTAAATGAACCCAAGTTTTTTATTCAGCCTCCATTGGAAAAGCGTAACTGGTTGATTGAACCATTGGATTTGCAAATTTTGCGAAAGGATGTGGAGCAGTTTGAGCAGCAATTTAAAGTAGAACGAACTCTCCACCAGCAATTGATTGGTCGTGAGGGGCAGCGGCTTAAATCTTTTTGGCATAGTGATAATTATCAATCCGTTCTTATGGGGGGACGAGAATTTCGATTTGGTTTTGTTCAGGCAGAAATAATTCGTGCCTTGCATCAAGCCAGTTTTACCGACAATCCATGGGTACATGGAAAAATCCTTTTAGACAAAGCAGGCTCCCGCAGTGAACAGATAAAGAATGTTTTTAGTGGAAAACCTTACTGGCGGGAATGTGTATTGTCCGATGGGAGGGGGTATTACAGGTTAAATCTTTAGCTGGTTTTTCCCTCTTTTTTTCACCTGCCTTCCACCTAATTACCATCTTGCCATGGAGAGGGGGCCCTAGATTCTGCTTTTTGTTAACGCCTGCCGGGGAGCTGGTTGCCTTCAGGACACCTCCTGCCATGGTGTGTTTGATTGGCTTCCAGAACAAAGCAGGAGGCTGAAATGAAGAAAATAGATGCAATCCCCACACCCATTACTTTGGATTGGGTACGGAAAGTTTCGATCCAAAGTTTGATGCAGTTGAATCAGGAGCAGTTGGCGTCTTTGCAATTGCAGGCGGAGGATGAACTTTTTCGTGCGCAATTAACCAAAGATTGGGTGGATGGGGCTGTGCGTTTCAAACTTTGGGAAGCGAAGGAAAAACATAATTAAAAAAGGGGAGAATCATGGAAAAATGGACAGTAACCGACGTGGCGGAGCGATTTGAAGAAGCGGTGGCAACTTTACGGAGGTTGCCTCCGGTAAAAGTGCAGAAACATTTTAATAGTTGGCCTGTAGTGGTGCACTCTACGGTGGAGCTATTACGACAGGAGAAAAAACCATTAAAATTGGGACCTCCTTCGGCTTCGGCCATTAGTCGGATGGAGGAATGCTTTGATTGGATCTTCTGGTTGGAGGGTGAGACGGAGCGCAGAATTGTGTGGTTGCGGGCACAAAAAGTGTATTGGAAACAAATTTGCTGGCGTGTGGGTTATAGCCGAACCAAAGCCTGGGAAATCCATACTATCGCTTTATTGAAGATTGTTACCCGGCTTAACACAAGGCAAATGGCGGGAAAATATGTTCGGACAAAAAAGGACTAAACAGAATGAACATATTTTGGCATAGTAAGGGATATGGTGGGGGATTAGTTGATTTGCCAATCCGTTGTTTTAGGGTTTTGTCTTTTCGTGGTTTTTCAAAGAGTGGAGGTTCATAATGCCTGATGATCGGGTGAGTGATTTGGATGTTTGCCTTCAGGAAATCAGAGGGCTCAAAAAACTTATGGAAAAAATTGATAGTCAACTTCGGAAGCCTGAAGTCAAATCAAAAGATCAATTATGGACAGTAGGGGAAGTAGCCGAATATTTACATAAGAGTAAGGGGACGATTCAGTCTCATTATCAAGGAAGAACAGATTTTCCACGATCCAAAAAAATTGGGAACGCCCGATATTGGAGACCGGAGGAAATAATTGCTTGGGCCAGAGGCAGAAGAATCCATTAATCAAGCAATCTGGCTAATTCTTCCCCTGTTGGGTTATGATAGATTTGGAGGCTATTTAAATTTTTATGCCCGATTACTTTTGCGAGTTGGGCAACATTATATTTTTTGGCCAATCGAGTACAGGCTTCATGGCGGGTATCATGAAAACGGAGGTTTTCAATGTTGCATTTTTTGACTGCTTTTCGAAACTCAGCACTGGCAGATTCTTGTTTACTGGAAAATACCAGACCTTCTTCTTTGGGAGTGAGTTTGTCGAGTAGAACGAGAGCGCGGCTTGATAAGGGAACTTCGCGACTAGAACCATTTTTTGTGTCGGGCAGGGTGACAAATCGCTTGGGCTGATTAATATACTTCCAGTCCATTTTCCATATTTCACCTTGTCTCATTCCTGTTTCCAGTGCGAATAAGAAGGCTACCGCTAGTTTTTGTCGATTGGTTCTTAAGGGAGAATCTTCTTTGTAGCCAAGCTGTGCAACAATGGCTGATTCTTCATCCGGCCAGATGCGGCGATTACGATGTCTTGAGGGTGGTGGTTTAATCAGATCTTTGGTGATATCATCATGCATCCAGCGCCAGGTAGTCCTACAATGCCTTAGCACAGATTGAATAAGGTTTAGTTCTCTTCGAATACTGGCAGATGCTGTTTGTTGTCTTTCAATCCAGTTTTGTAAATCCTGAGTGGTTAATTTACTGAGGAGAATATGGGCGATTGGATCCCGTTTCAGTTTACGTAGTCGAATTTGTTCCCACCTCTCACCTTTGTGGGTGGGGCTGATTTCATTGGAGAATTTTTCCATGGCATCACCCAGTGTATTAGTGGTGAGTATCTTTCCGTGTTTTCCTGCTCTGCGTTCCATCTCAAAAGCCCATTCCTGAGCTTCGAGTTTAGTGTGGAAACGGTGAGCCCCTTTAAAACCTTTTACTCTGACTTGGGCTTGCCATTTATTTCCGATTTTACGAATAGATGCCATTTTTCAATCTCCTCCAAAATAGTTGCAAAAAAATTGCACTTTTTTGTTAATTCATGCAAATGAATGGTTGATTCTGAAAAATATGATATACGCGAAACCCGCGGTGAGTCAAGCTTTGAGAAGCGTTGTGAAGAATTGAAAATATTGAGAAAAGGGGTGGTTGGTGCGGATGAAAGGACTTGCTCTTTTCTTAATTTTCAGTTGTTTATTATATTAGCTGTTGCAGAAAAATTGCAAAAAATCCTGCTTGATTATTCAATTGTGACATCAGTTTGAGTCTTTGGACATCCATTCGAAATACCCTTTTCTCAAAAAAAAACGAATCCGATTTTTTAACTTGTTATTGAAAGGAGCAAGCTCATGATGTGTGAGTTGTCATTACTCTATTGTCTAATTCCGGAATTCTATCCGTGGATTATGTGGTTTATTTGATAATAGGGTGGGAGGTTTGCAATTAGAAGAGGGATAATTGTTGCCGTTCTTTCCAGTACCTTTTCCATTTACTGGACTGTGCTGTTTCGTCGAGAGCTTTGGTGATAAAGGGAACTACGCCTCCTTGTTCAAAAACTTCGTTGAAGGGGAGAAAAATGCTTCGGTAGCCCCTTTCAGTGAGGGGTAAAGGTTCATTAGCTTTAACTTCAATATGGGCCAGATTGAATCCTTGAATAGCTTTTATGACTTTGGAATAGTTACCAATAAAATGAATGTGAATGTCAATTCCTTGCCAGTTTAATATCAGCTTTTGAGAATCCATCATGGGGTTCCTTTTTATTTCGGGTTAGGGTTGATTGTGTTTATCAACCTCTGCCACATGGCGAATGGGGGTGTGCAAAGTGCAAGGAGGTTCCGGACGAGGGTCACGGAACGTGAGTGACGGGATACGTTAGGATGCCTTGTACTGCGCTGAGGGCACAGCCCTAAGAATACTTTCTGCTAATTATCTCAGAAGGCTGTTAAACATCCTGTGTTATTCATGGCTTATGGAATTATTATCAAGAAGGGAGGAAAGGACAAAATGGGATTTCAAATCTAATATTAAGGATTAGGTTAAAATCAAAAAGACAGACTATGCATCCATTACATAGTCTGTCTTAATTGTTTTTCAATCAAAGAATAAGGTTACCCTATGTTCTTTCTAGTCTCATCAATAACCCATTGAGGTGTGCCGGTTTTAAAAGTAATGAGAAAACCATCCCGAGAGTTCCACTCTACTTTGGTAACATATCTTTTGATATGAGAAGGAAGGTTTCTTAAAAATTTTGCGGCTTTTTCGTCAGCAGAATCGTCATTGTTGAGAATCATTTCTGCTCCCCACATGACAAGAGCAGCACCTCCTGCTACGGCAAGAAAGGGAATAATAAATGGCATGGTCTAACATTTTAAGGTTATAAAATATATTTATAAAACAATATAATATATTAATTGGACAGGTAGGGTCATTTTCTACAAAATTCTGTCCTGAGCAGACGAACTATCTTCTTTTTCTATTCTAACCGTCCACTTTTCCTTTAGCATGCTATTATGTTGTTTTGCTGCCTGCCTGTAATAAGCTCCTCCAGCAATTCCACCCAATAATACTGATGTCGGTAGTACCGCTTTATTTCTTCCCTGTATTTTTTTAAGAAAACTTTGTGTGTGCTGACTTTCTAAAGGTGAAGTAAGCAAATTGACCAAAGAAATGCCTGCCCCAGAGGTTATGGCTCCGATGAACACCCCTTTAATGGTCTCGAAGGTTAAATTCTTTTCCCAGTTTCGGTTTTGGTTATTTGGCATGATGGTAGTATAGGGGATTTTGATTACAGCTTCATGACAAATTTCGAATTAATTGGGATGGACTAACTTAAAGGTCAATTCCTTTATCGTCTTTATCTCGTCCCTTTTCCGGGGAACGGGGTTTAAGTCGGGATTGGATTTGGTTGAAATAATCTTCGGTTTGAGAATTGGCTTTAGCCTGTTCTCTCTCTAAGTTCAGTTGTTCCGTTCCTTTGACAAAGCCCTGGACATAGGGGTGGGAGTTCCCTTCAAAGGTTTGAATAAACTTCTGAGACAGGGTTGGGTCCAATTGTTGCAGGCGATAGCCGGTATTGAAACCTTTCTGGATATGTTCTTCTTCTGTCATTTGAATGGGTCTTTAGCGTGAGAATCGAGAAATTCCAGAATGGAGTCACGATCATATAAAATCAATTTACGGCTGGGCTGGGTGAACCGCAGAAAACCTTCGTCACGATATTTCTGTAATGTGCTGCGTGAGGAAATTCCGAGCAATTCCATCGCCTGTTGATCATTGATCCATTTTTCCGGCGCGGCCTGTTTGCCCGATAAACGCTCCACCACCTCTTCAATCAGCTGATAAAACGCGATGGATTCAAGGCAAATTACCTCATGGGGGGAATCGTTGGTGGCCATAATGGAAATATTTTGAACCGTAAAGATAAGAAAAGCGAGTGGCAAATGAGTGGAAATGAAACCAGATAAAACCAAGGAATGCATGCAAATCGCATGCAAATAAAAAAGAGCTACGAGGTTGTGGTCGTAACTCTGAAAGAGTTTTTTCCAGCGGTGAAGGCGGGATTCGAACCCGCGGTACCCCTTTCAGAGTACGCCGGTTTAGCAAACCGGTGGTTTCAGCCACTCACCCACTTCACCATAAAAAAACTGTAAAAGAATTGTCGGGGTAGCAGGATTCGAACCTGCGGCCCCCTGCTCCCAAAGCAGGTGCGCTAACCGGACTGCGCTATACCCCGAGTGCTTTTTTTCTTAAAGCGACGCAAAGATAAACGGTTCTTATTTAAAAGCAAATAGCAATGACTATTTTTTTTAAATTATTTTTCATTTAAGCTCAACTTGATTTTTTTCTCAAGCTCTGCAACCGTATCTTTCAAAATTGCGTCTGTTTCCATCAGGTCCTGAACGGTTTTGCAGGAGTGGATTACGGTACTGTGATCACGTCCTCCAAAATTTTCTCCGATAGCCTTTAGAGACTTACCTGTCAGCTTTTTTGTCAGGAACATAGACAACTGTCTGGCAATGACTACCTGACGCTTCCTCGTCTTGCCCTGAAGCTTTTCAACAGGCACATCAAAGTGGTCAGCAACCAATTCCTGAATGAATTCGACAGTGATCTCTTTGTTGATGTGTTTTACAAAGTTTTTGATCACTTCTTTGGTTAGGTCGAGGTCAATTTCTCTTCGGTTGAGGGAAGATTGTGCTATCAATGAAACCAGCACACCCTCCAGTTCACGAATGTTATTCTTGATGTTGTAACAAATAAATTCCGTGATATCTTGAGGCAGGTCTAAACCTTCCCTGGACATTTTGGCTTCAAAAATGGCCATCCTGGTTTCCAGATCGGGAGCCTGCAGATCAGCAGATAATCCCCATTTGAATCTGGAGATCAAACGCTCCTCCATGCCATTGAGGTCTTTTGGAGGACGGTCAGAGGTCAGGATGATCTGTTTGTTGTTTTGGTGTAATTGATTGAAGACGTGGAAAAAGATTTCCTGGGTTTTGGTACGATTAGCCAAAAACTGAATGTCGTCCACGATCAATACATCCATCAATTGATAATAGGTGACCAGGTCATTAACTGCATTATTCTTGATAGATTGAATGATCTGATTGGTGAATTTTTCTGTAGAAACATATAAAATGTTCTTGTCAGGCCATTTCTCCATAACCTCGTTCCCAATCGCCTGGGCGAGGTGTGTTTTACCAAGTCCGACATCTCCGAAAATCACCAAAGGATTGAAAGAAGTATTTCCAGGATTCTTTGCAATGGCTAATCCTGCCGAACGTGCCAGTCTGTTACAATCTCCTTCGATATAATTCTCAAAAAGATAATTTGGGTTGAGCCTGGGCTCTACTTTTACTTTTTTAATACCCGGAATAATGAAAGGATTCTTAATGTTTTCAGTGGCCACCATTCCCGGGGTATAAGTACTGTCCGTCACCTGCCCTGAATTATTGTTGGAGGGTGCTGCTGTAGTGGATACGGATGACTTATTGGTGAGGATCTGGTACTCCAGCTTGGCTTTATTACCTAATTCTTGTCTAATAGTCGTTCT
>QQUB01000065.1 GCA_008501835.1 Bacteroidota bacterium | reverse complement strand
ATAAATACGATACAAGGGGCTTTTTCACGGGCCTGCTTGAACAAGTCACGAACACGCGAGGCACCAACTCCTACAAACATCTCAACGAAATCAGAACCTGAGATAGAGAAAAACGGTACATCAGCCTCGCCGGCAACTGCTTTTGCCAGCAATGTTTTACCGGTTCCCGGAGGGCCTACCAACAAAACTCCTTTGGGTATTTTTCCACCGAGAGCTGTATATTTTTTCGGATTTTTAAGGAAATCAACCACTTCCATTACTTCTTCCTTCGCTTCTTCAAGTCCTGCCACATCCTGGAAGGTGATACTTACCTTCGTATTCTGATCGAAGAGTTTGGCTTTGGATTTTCCTATATTGAAGATCTGTGCCCCGGCACCTCCTCCGGCACCTCCTACCCTACGAATAATGAACAACCATATTATGATGAACAAACCAATGGGAATAACCCAGCTCAGCAATGTGCTGATCCACCCGGGTTGACTTTTATAGGTAGGATAAATCCGCTCTTCCCGCGGGATTTCCTCTGCATCCTGAACTTCGGTAAGGAATCCGTTAAAAGTTTCCTTATCACCGATCTCAATCCAATAATGCGGTCTTGGGCCGCCGATTTTACTCGAAGCAGCATCGTCATATTCCGGTTTATCGAGGCTTTCTTTGGTGAGGTATATCTGTCCGATCTTGTTTTCGGAAACCACAATTTTTTCCACAGCCCTATCAGCAATCATCTTATCCAGACGATTAAAAGAGATTTGCTCATTGCTGCTCTCTGATACACTGTAAAAATTTATAATCAACAAAATCAAGGCAATGGCTCCATAGATCCAGTAAGAACTGAATTTAGGCATCATAGGAGGCTGTTGCTGATTATTGTTGTTATTATTACTATTCTTTTGCTCCATTTCTAATTATTTCTATGCTTTCAGCCATCCTGGCTTGAGAAGGCATCAAATCTTTATTATTTTCCTTAGATAACGTATCTAAAGGCTTTTCGTTGTTACTTTTCGGCAAAACTATTTAAAATCGGGACAAAAGCCCCTACACAACAGTTTAAAGGGCTTGATATTCCGTGAACGAGGCATCGCTCCAAAGATTTTCCAATTGGTAAAACCCTCTGGTTTCTGTATAAAAAACATGTATTACCGTATGAAAATAATCCAGACAGACCCAGGAGGCTCGTTGCGTTCCTTCGACATGTGACGGAAATATATTGGCTTCCAGTTTTAACCTTTTTTGAATATTATCTGCAATGGATTTTACCTGGGTGTTTGAAGTTCCTTCACAAATAATGAAATAATCCGTGGGTGATTCTTCCAGTTGGCGAAGATCCAGTTTGAGGATCTCCTTACCTTTGATGTCATGGATACTGTCGATGATCAAATCGTGCAATTCATCTACAGATTGATTCTGTTCTTGTAACTTAGCGTTTGAATTCAAATTCTATTTTTATAATTAAATGGGCAATTTTACCCGAAAAAACTATTCTTGTTGCAAAAATTAAACACTCTTTTTATCGGAAAGGTTCTTCTGGAATTTCCAAAACTCCCTTCAACGAACGCCTACGCCATTGATTTACTGTCAAAAAGCAGGCCAATCGAAGGAACTGTCATTTCGACGGCCAATCAAACAGATGGCCGCGGACAAATTGGCAGTAAATGGAACAGTTTGCCTGGAGAGAACCTCACCTGTAGTGTTATTCTTTATCCGGGATTCCTGCTTGTCCGGCAACAATTCATGCTTAATATCATTACTTCCCTGGCAGCACTTGAAGTCATTCAACACTATCTGCCCAACTGCAATTGCCATGTAAAATGGCCGAACGATCTCTACGTTGATAACCAAAAAACAGGCGGTATACTCATCCAAAATTCCCTGCAGGGGCAACACATTCAAAGTACCGTGATAGGACTGGGAATCAATATTTTGCAAAAATCCTTTCCAGAGGATATTCCCAACGCCACCTCCATGATATTACAGGCTCCGGATGAATCATTTTCCGTTGAAAATGTTCTGACTCTTTTCTGTGAAAAACTTGAAAAAAGATATTTGCAACTCAAGGGTGGCAAGCAATCACACCTCAAAGATAGTTATTTAAACCATTTATTGGGTCTTGAAGAGGACAGGCAATTCCAAAAACCTGACGGAAACCGCTTTCCGGGCCGCATTACCGGAATTACCGAGGATGGCCGGCTGATCATAATTTCGGAAGGCAAAAAACTGTATTTTAACTTAAAGGAGGTGATATTTCTTTAAAATGATCGCAGCCTGTCCGACGACCCAGGTTTATCTACAAAACTGAAGGCCCTTACATGCAACTATTTTATTTTTTTCCTCGATGTGCTTAGGACTCCAGGAGTTATGATCAGAATAACCTTTTCTAAAAACAATCATACCAGATATTCCGAGCAAAAAAATCCCGAACTTTGACGGTTGTCAAAATTCGGGAACCTGTCCGCAGCATCTATTGACGTGTGGAACCATGTTTTATGGCCAAGAAGCTGTCTGAACTCGTAGAGTCAATGCATAAATGGTCAGATCCAAATTGTTGAATTTTCAACATTGTGCACTAACAATTATCTACTAATTTATAATCTGGTAATGCTATAACTTAACGACACGTTTTGTCCACCAGATTGAACAAAGGTTAACTGAAATTCTTCTGTAGATTCTACTTCACTTAACGAAATAGTGCTCGACTCCAACCCTAAATCGTCATCAGGGTTGCTAAAGTCTAACTCCATAAGGTCTGCAACCGTGGTAATTGTACTGCCGGATAAATCATCCTTACTTATAGTGAAAGTCACACTTCCTGAAAGCTGCATGTCATTAAAATCAACAGATAAATAATTATCTGCGTCTACAGACCAAAGCTCTCTCTCATCTGTTATTGTTCCAATATTTAACCTGGAACTAACAACCCCATAAACTTCCAATGCAGATGATTCTGATTCCTTAATATCAGTTGCCCTGATTTTTTTAATATCGATTTGAAAAGATATGTCTTCAGCAGGTTCCATATCTTCAAAGCCATCACCAGACACAGTACACCTGAAAAAGGTTACTATCATCAATAAAAAAACAACTAGGACTTTTGCTCCTGAAATAAATTGATTCGTTTTCATAAAAATTTATTTTTTTTAAAAGCCCAAAACTGGAGACAGAAGCAATCAATATCAAATTTTCAGCATGGACAAAGCATGGACGGGTTTTAAAAATCATTGGGTACCTGAGACAAAATTGAAACCATAAAACCTCTTAACCATGACAAAAAACCACAGACTGGTGAACCATCAATTACGTCTCCCGCTTCTATTCAAACATCCCCATATGCCCCACTTTTTCCATGACATGCCCACTTGAAACATCCGGAGAAGATGATCAAAAAATCATAAAGTCAGAAGAATTAGGAATTGTACTTTAACTTAAAGGAGGTGAGTTTTCTTTTTAAATGATATGCCAGCCTGCTAATTAGTTAATTAATTCAAGTTACGGTTAAAAAATATCACCAAAATTGCGATCATTTTATTTCCGGATCACCTGCGGAAATACTAAAAAATCAGCTACAATGATCTAACTCGCAACTTAGGTTAATTAGGCAGTTCGGAAAGAATTATTTATCGTAACAGAATATCACAAACTGACGAACCATCAGCTGGGTTTTCCGCTTCGACTCAAACATCCCCATATGCCCTACCTTTTCCATAATATGAACACTTGAAACATCCGGAAGGCTCGTCTGATTCATGCTTTGCTCCATGGTAACGGCTTTATCTTTTTCTCCAATGATAAACAGGACCGGAACTTTGATATTTTTCAACACCTCGGATTGATCAGGTCTTTCGGCCATAGCCGCCTGACCGTTGATAATACCTTCAGGATCATATTTTGAGGCCGTATGAATTAATCTATCCACTAAAAACCTGTTGCTGCGCTCAAATCCCGGAGCAAATAAACTTGGAATCAACTGCTTAACAAAGAGATGGTGTCCTTGCCTGCGAATAAAGTCTATGCCTTTATACCTGTTGGCCTTTTTTTCTTCAGAATCAGCATACGGGTGAGAATGAAATATGCCAAGTCCTTTCAGGTCCTCCGGAAATTTTCGCGCATAGGCAAGTCCGGTATATCCTCCCATTGAATGGCCGATCAATACAATCTTATCCAGATTCAAATGATCAACGACCGCTTTAACTGCATCTGCCATGCCATCAATAGTCAGATTATCCACTACTTCAGAACCTCCAAAACCGGGGAGGTCTACACACACCACCCGATATTTTTTTTCCAGCAGGTCCTGTTTAAATTCATCCCAAACACCACTGTCTTCACAAAATCCGTGAACAAAAACCACTGCTTTGCCTCTCCCTTCACTGGAATAGGCGATTGTTTTTTCGTTTTGCTTGATGTACTTCATTCGTTCCTAAATTTGAAACGGTTCTATTGGGTTGGAATTTGGAGAGCCTGGTCATAATTCGCCGCTAATGTACTCCAATCATATTTAGTAACAAAATTTTTATACGAATGCGGTTGATTCAAAAAAAGCCTTTTTACTATGACGTTTTTCAGCATTTGATAAAAGAGGTCATCTGAATTATAAATATGATCATTTTTAAACCGGTCAGGAATGTGCTCAGGAAAAGCGAGTCGGTCCGGTAAAATTGGGTAACAATTACAGTAGATGGCTTCGACTGCACTCCCTCCAAAAAAGTCCTGATTGCTGGTCACCGGAAGAATATCCGCCGTGTGCAATAACTCCCCATAAACCTGCCTGCTTTCCGCAAAACCGAAATGAAGTATTTCCCCCTTCAGTTTATTTCTGGCTTCCTCAAAAACCGGAGGTGAGTTTTTATAGGACTCTCCCAATACAATCAGCTTGAAAGAAACCCCTTCCGATTTCAAACGAAAAAGTGTGTTGAAAAACAATTCCGGATTTTTATCATACTCCCAGCGATGATTCCACAGCAGGACCGGCACATCTACCGATCTGGTCTTTTTATAGGCATCAAATTCGCTCAGATCCATACCGAGATGTAAAACTGTACTTTTTTTACGAATGACCTCTACATTCTGCAATTCCTGCCTGTCAGGGAAAGCTTTCAGAAAAGTTTTCAATCCGTGGAGAAAGCTTTCCAGGTGATATTGAGAATTGAAAAACACCTTATCGGCAGATAAAGCGGTGGTATAATTAATGAATCCGTATTGACGGTTTAATTCCGAATCAGCTCCACTCTTTTCTCCTTTCCAGGGATAAGTAATCTGGTTTTCATGAAAATAAACGGCCACAGGAATCCCTTGTGTTCTCGATCGGGTAAGACTCAAAAAAGTGGTAAGATCCAGCATATCCGTCGCCAAAAGAAGGTCAGGGTTCAGGTCCGAAGCCATAAAATCACTGGCCAGGCTGACTGCTCCTCCAAACATGCGCCATTTCCAGTGGCGTCCCTTCAAGCTCAGTATCTCCACATCATGGGCACTGTGCCGCTGATAGCCTTCGGCCCATTGCTGATGACTGCCTGAAAAGAATGGTTCGAGGATGAGTATCTTCATTGATTAGGATTTATTACTTGCTTCTCTGTAGTTTTTGGGCGTTACTCCTTTAAATTTTTTAAAAGTTCGGTTAAAGTAAGGAATGTCGTTAAACCCAACTGCAAAACATATTTCTGAAACAGGTTTTAAGGTTTCACGCAGCATAAGACAAGCACAATTAATTCGATACTCATTTAGTGTCTCGAAAAACGTTTTACCCTTTTCTTTTTTAAAAAAAGTACAAAAGGATGAACGGTTCATTCCAATATAACTGGCTGCTTCATCAAGCGAAATTTTTCGATGATAATGAGTCAGAATAAATCGATGAATCTCCTGCATTTTCAAAGTACTCCGGCTCTGCTTTTCCCGAAAACCGACAACATGCATTTCATCAGAACATGCAATTTGAAATAAAATTAAGATCAGTGTTGATAGTTGTTCCATGTCATTTTGAGTTGTCATGGATAACATCAAGTACTGTACTTTTTCCAAAGCAACGCCTTTCAGGCTCATTCCTTTGTCAATGTTTTTGAACTTTTTAATCGCCGCCTTTGTCTCCGGGAATGTTCCTGAACATTTTTCTAGTAAAGCATCAGGAAAAATAATGGTGATGTTTTCAATCTTACCTTCATCATCATGATCATATTCATCAAAATACCAGCCATGGGGCAACTTGGGAGGCAGAAGTATAATTTCTCCTTTTGAAAAAGTTTCCATTGCGTCACCGATCACGCGTGTTCCACTTCCGGTTATAATGTAGGTAATCTCCCATTCATCACTTTGGTGAAAGGTAATTTGTTCATCCCAAACGATATGGACATGATCGAAAAAAAACGATTTGTCCTTTTTTATTTCAACGTGAGAATATTTTACTTTTTCTTCAATTCTCTTCATCAATCCTTGCTTTAAATGTAAATATAGGACAATAATCAAAAAACAAACGACAAGCAAAAAATGACCATAGAAATTATTTTTGCGGGAATCCTAAACTATTAAAATCATGTACAATTCATCAGCTTCATTCAAAGATTCCAAAAAACATTACGAAATTCTCGATGGATTGCGGGGTGTCGCTGCGATCATTGTCGTGATGTTCCACCTGCTGGAGACTTTCACTCATGGGAACAACCATATTCAGATCATCAATCATGGTTACCTCGCCGTTGATTTCTTCTTTGTGCTTTCCGGTTTTGTGATCGGTTATGCCTACGATGACCGTTGGGGGAAAATGAACCTGAAGGATTTTTTCAAACGTCGTTTGATCCGACTTCATCCTATGATAATCATCGGGATGGTGATTGGTGCATTGACTTTTTATTTCCAGGACAGTATTTTTTTCCCGGGAATCCATGAAGTGC
>QQUB01000230.1 GCA_008501835.1 Bacteroidota bacterium | reverse complement strand
CTTCGGCAAACAATGGTTCCCGGTCAATGAAAAACCTTCCCGACAACTCTCCGGCAATATGTTGAGCATCCGCTGCACTTCCACCGTTACCACAGAATAGAATTTTCCCGTTTTTTTGAAAGGTTTCCAGGCAAGCTCCAACCACTTTTTCCATTACCATCAGCAAATTTTGATCAGACAAAACCGTTTGCTTGGTCCGGATAGATTCAGAGATAATGGATTCCATTTTTTCTTTCATGTCACAAATATAAGCGGGTAAATGATTTTATGACAAAAACATGGCTGAGATGTGTGACCTTTTACATTTTTCGCATTCTGTATGAAAGGCTTTTTGCCAGCAAAAATGGTACAACTATAACCTTCTAATCCAGCTCCATTGTGATAATAAACACAGAAGATGAATTAAAGTGTTTTATAAATTTGTATCATAGCTAAACACCTTCGGTCTTTCCGGGGGCTCGAACAGTTTATATCAAATTTCATGCTTATGGAAGATGCCCTTTTGTACGACAGGCTTCAATTTGCTTTTACCATCACCTTCCATTATTTATTTCCCCAGCTCACCATGGGGCTTGCGCTGATCATTGTTTGGTTCAAATGGAAATTCATTAGAACCGATGATGAGCAGTACAATCATGCGGCAAAATTCTGGGCCAAGATCTTTGCCGTCAATTTTGTTATGGGAGTAGTCACCGGAATACCAATGGAATTTCAATTTGGTACCAACTGGGGGCGGTTTTCTGAATTGACAGGTAATATCATTGGTCAAACGCTGGCCATGGAAGGCATGTTCTCCTTTTTTATGGAGTCCACCTTCCTCGGGTTATTCCTCTTCGGAGAAAAATTGCTGGGCAGGAAGCTTCATTTCCTTTCTGCATTTATGATTTTTCTGGGTTCCTGGCTGAGTGGATATCTGATCATTGCCACACACTCCTGGATGCAACATCCCGTTGGACATGAAATCATGGCTAACGGTGAGTTCGTACTCAAGAATTTCAGTGCTTTATTTTCCAATCCTTGGCTGATGCCTTCTTTTTTACATAACCAGGCTGCTTCATTAGTTACCTCTTCCTTTGTGGTAGCAGGTATTGGCGCTTTTTATCTTCTGGCCAACCGTCATGAAACCTATGGGAAGTTATTTGTCAAGACAGGAGTTGCTTTCGGATTGGCAGCATCTGTGTTGGTAGCTTTCCCGTTTGGAGACTGGGCTGCTAAGAACGTGGCCAAATACCAGCCTATCACTCTTGCGGCTATGGAAGGATTATTTGATACCGAGGAAGGTGCACCGATGGTTCTTATCGGACAACCTAATATTAAGGAACAGAAAATGGATAATGGGATCCTGGTACCTCATGCGTTGAGTCTGCTGACTTATGAGCGCTGGAATGCTGAGGTCAAAGGTCTCAATGAATTTCCTCAGGAGGAATGGCCTACGAATATTCCCGGCTTGTACTACTCTTACCACATCATGGTTGGCCTGGGTACTATTTTTATTGGGTTAATGTTTTTGGCGGCCTTTTTCTGGTGGCGAAAATCCTTGTTCCAAAAACGTTGGCTGATGTGGTCGTTAATGTTAATTATTCCATTTCCATACATTGCCAATATCGCCGGGTGGTACACTGCTGAATTAGGCAGGCAACCCTGGCTGGTTTATGGTTTGATGAAAATGGTGGACGGTGCTTCGGAAACCGTCTCTGCAGGGAATACCTTATTTACTTTTCTTGGATTTATTGCCATTTATTTCCTTTTGGGAATTCTGTTTTTAGTCCTGGTAGGCAAGGCTGTCAACCAGGGACCCGAAAGTAAAATCACCTTAAAAGCCCACTAAAACTACGATCATGATTGAACTTTGGTTTATTCTGCTGGTATTTATGCTGTCGATGTTTGTCATTCTCGACGGTTTTGATTTTGGGGCTGGAATATTACATCTTTTTGTTGCCAAGACAGAAAAAGAGAAGAAACAGGCCATTCGGGCCATCGGGCCCTTTTGGGATGCGAATGAAGTTTGGCTCGTCGCAGGCGGCGGAGTACTTTTCATGGCCTTCCCGAAATATTATGCCGCTTCATTCAGTGGTTTCTATTTGCCTTTAATCATGGTACTTTGGTTTTTAATCATGCGAGGTGTAGGCCTGGAGCTTCGCAGTTCCTTCAATCATCAAATGTGGCACACCATCTGGGACAAGGTTTTTGGGGTGGCAAGTCTTTTGCTCGCCTTATTTTTCGGCACTGCCATGGGTAATGTGATTCGTGGAGCCAATCTTGGAGGCGTTGTGGATGGGGTTTCGAAATATGAACCGCACAATTTTTTCCTCCCATTATGGAATTCCAGGTTTTCCCCGTTACACCAGGATCCTGGAGTTTTGGACTGGTTCACCCTTTCCATCGGTGCAATTGCCGTAGTCACACTTACCATACATGGAGCAAATTGGATATTATTCAAAACAGAGGGGGACTTGAACCCAAAATTAAAAAAGCTGATTCCCAGGTTATTTTTTGTTTTGATTCCATTGTTGGCCTTGTCCCTGGTGGAAGTATTTATGATCAAAGATTACGTTTTCGAAAACTTCGGAAAATATCCGATTACCCTGATCTTTCCATTGATCAGTTTGACAGGGCTTTTTGGTATATATTACTTTAACAAAAAAGGAAAACACAAAGAGGCATTCTGGAGTTCTTCTGCCTTTATTATGGCAGGGCTGGCATGTAATGCAGTGGGGCTCTTCCCCAAATTACTTCCGTCAACCAATTCGGTTAATGGTCCTATAACCATATATAATGCAAGTTCCACAAGCTACGGTCTTTCAGTGGCCATAATCTGGTGGATCGTGGCCCTAATTCTCGTAACGATCTACTTCACCTTTGTTCATAAAATGTTCCGGGGCAAATTAGACGAAAGCCTGGATTACGAGCATTGATACATAGAAATATTTTTTTTGAAAATTAGTATTTCTTGATTACAGCAACATCCCGGCAACGGTCGCCGTAAGGAAACAAGCTATAGTTCCGCCTATAAGCGCTTTTACGCCTAATTCCGTAAGGTTTTTTCGTTGTCCCGGGGCAATGGCACTTATGCCTCCAATTTGGATGCCTATGGAACCGAAATTGGCAAAACCACACAATGCATAAGTAGTAATGACCAGTGATTTTGAGCTCATGGAAGTCTTAAGGCCTTCGAGATTTGCATAAGCTACGAATTCATTGATAGTAGTTTTAGTACCCAGCAATTGCCCAACGACCATGAGATCAGCACTTTCCACTCCGATCAGCCAGGCAACAGGAGCAAATAAAACACCAAGAATAAACTCGAGATTAAAACCTTCATATTGAGTGGAAGTGATTTCTGAAACCCAATCATTTAATCCGGTCCAGGCGCCCAACATATCCTGAAGCAGGTAATTTACCAGTGCCACAAAAGCTATAAAAACGAGCAACATAGCACCTACGTTCACCGCAAGTTTAACACCATCAGTCGTTCCTGTGGAAATTGCGTCCAATACATTATTACCTGCATCCTGACGTGGGATATCCAGCTTTTGATGTTCCAGGTCGATCTCTCTGGTTTCGGGAAAAAGCATCTTTGCTGCAACAATGGCAGCAGGAGCAGAAATTATGGAAGCTGTGAGCAGGTGGGTGGCAAACATTTGTTTTGCCACGGGATCATCTCCTCCCAAAAATCCTACATAAGCTGCAAAAACACTACCCGCAATAGTCGCCATACCTCCAGTCATCAAACACAAGATTTCAGAGCGTGACATTCCTTCCAGGTAAGGTTTTACTACCAGGGGAGCTTCCGTCTGTCCGATGAAAACATTGGCAGCTGCAGCAAGACTCTCTGCCCCTGTCAATCCCATCAACCGCGTCATCACCCAGGCAAATCCCTTGATAATCAACTGCAAGATTCCCAGGTAATACAAAAGAGAAGACAAGGCCGAAAAGAATATAATAGTAGGTAAAACCTTAAAAATAAACACATAACCTATGGTAAATGGTTCTCCGGATGCTCCATCCACTATCTGGGCGACAGCAGGCCAGTTTCCCAGTACAAACTCAGCCCCGGCATTGGTAAAGTCGAGTACAACTACAAAGAATCGGGCAATGGCATCAAAGATTATTCTCACAAAGGGAATCTTCAAAATAGCGAAAGCAAGTACCACCTGCATCGTTATTCCAATACCTACCAATTTCCAATTGATGTTTTTGCGGTTACTACTGAGGATGTAACAAATACCAATAAAAAACGCCATACCAATCCCGCCACGAAGAATGCCCATTAATGTGTCCATTGATTTTCTTTTTTAATAAGGGCTTAGGAAAATAATAACCTTCCCACCTGATGACTTCTTTTTCCCTTTTGCTGCGTTAAAATTTTTCAACGTAGCTTTGACTATGCTGAAAAATTTTGCCTTGCCTAAGAAAAAAACAACTTCATCATTTTGAGTAGGTTATTAATTGCCTAACCCCTAAGCTCTGGAAATAATCTGCCCGCCTCCAATTCAAACCGGGATAAAAGTAGTAAAAATTTACAATTATTCTAAGGAGAGATAACAATCAGCAACCAACAAAAAGGGGAAGTTTAATTCACTCATAAACATTATCTAATGCTTTTCTTAAATGCTTGGATTTAGTTCCGTTTTGGATGATTGGAATATTGGGTGAAAGGATGACAGCCAATTAGAATCCAATTATCCACCAATTCTTATGATTAAGCGTTTGATAAAAATAATTTTCAAAATATTCCACAAAAACAAGATTGTTATATCTTTGAAAATTCTGAAAACCGCATCGACATTTTTGTCGCCCAAATCTGATATAAACCATGAGTAATTTAAAATACCATATGATCAACGGAGCATTCATTCCCGTTGATGAGGCAAAAATCCACATCACAGACCTTTCCATTTTGAGAGGTTTCGCCATTTTCGACTATTTCCGGGTCAGAAGAGGCAAAGCTGTTTTTATGGAAGATCATCTGGAACGGTTCTTCAGATCTGCCCGCCTGATAGGTTTAAACATTCCTTACGAACAATCAGAAGTACAGGGAATGATCGAAGGGTTGATTAAAAAAAATGGTCTGGAAAAATTCAGTATCAGATTACAGCTCACCGGTGGCTATTCTGACAATGGTTTTGAACCGGCAACGCCAAATTTATTTCTGCTGTCCTTGCCATTCCCAAACCTGCCTGAAAAATTCTTCAAGGAAGGCTGGCATGTCATGACTTATAAATACCAAAGAGAATTACCGGAGGTAAAAACCACCAATTATCTAACCGGTATCCAGATTTTACCATTACTGGAAGAAAACGATGCCGACGCTGTGCTCTATCACGATGGCACCCATATCCGGGAATCTGACCGTTCCAATTTTTTCATCGTGAATCAGGAAGGTGTATTGGTTACTCCAAAGGATAAAATTCTGCTCGGTGTTTCCAGAAAAATCACCCTTAAGGTGGCGCAAGGAGTTCTCAAAACGGAAGAACGGGATATTACATTGGAAGAATTGAGATCAGCCAAAGAGATGTTTTTGACCAGTTCCACAAAACCAATTTTACCTGTAACGATACTGGACGGAAAGGAAGTGGGTAATGGAAAACCGGGACCGGTTACAACCCAATTGATGGAATTGTTTCAGAGGTATTTGGAGGATTATTTGGGAAAGGCCTAAAGGCCTCCATATTCACACTGATCAATTAGCCAGCCCTAAACGACATGCAATAAAAAATCCCGGATTTCGGTCAACACCAAAATCCGGGAACCTGTCCGCGGCATGAAATGCCGGCATTTATATCTTTTCGAAATTCGAGTCCCACCAACTAGCCAATCGCCTCAACGATAGCTTCCGCAGTAATTCCGAATTCTTTATACAATGTCTTGTAAGGAGCTGATGCACCAAAATGATCCAGTCCGATCACTTTGCCCCCGGAACCCACATATTTATACCAGGAACCAGTAGCACCTGCCTCGATAGCAACACGGTTGGTAACACCTGCAGGCAATACAGATGCTTTATAGGCACCATCCTGAGCATCGAATACATCTGTTGATGGCATAGACACCACTCTGACCTTGATTTCTTTCTCATTCAACTGAGCCTTGGCATTCAAAGCGATCTCAACCTCAGAACCTGTTGCAATGATGATACGATCAAAGCCTTCATCTTCCGTTAAAACATAACCTCCCTTTTGAGTATTTTCAGCACCGGCAAATTCACCGGAATGTCTGTCAACCGTAGGCAACCCTTGACGGGTAAGTACCAGGATCGTCGGGCCATCTTTGCGTTTAAGGGCCATCTTCCAGGCTTCAGCAGTCTCATTGGCATCCATTGGTCTGATCATCGACATGTTTGGCATTACCCTAAGGGAGGCCAGATGTTCAATCGGCTGGTGAGTAGGACCGTCCTCTCCCAAACCGATACTATCGTGGGTCATTACATAGATACAAGGAATTCCCATCAAAGCAGCCAGTCGCATGGAAGGACGCATATAATCGGTAAAGACAAAGAAAGTTGCGCCGTAATTGATCACTCCACCGTGTAGTTGCAAGCCATTCATAATAGCTCCCATCCCATGCTCGCGTACGCCATAATGGATATAACGGCCGGCAGGATTATCAACGCTGTATGGTGATTCGCTCTTAGGTTGTGTTTTATTAGATGGAGTAAGGTCTGCAGATCCGCCCAACAATGCAGGTATGTGTGGAGCCAGATGATCCAGCACTTTTCCGGAGGCAGCTCTGGTAGCCATTCCGGAACCTGCTTCAAACTCCGGAATATTTAGAGCCTCTTCAGACACTTCACCACTTAGGCACGATTTGAAGGCTTTTGCTTTTTCAGGATTTTCTGCTTCCCATGCCGCCTTGAGATCATTCCAGTTATACTCCT
>QQUB01000439.1 GCA_008501835.1 Bacteroidota bacterium | reverse complement strand
CACAATCCAGACACATCATTGGTGGGGTAATCACCTATGAATGTCTGGGTAATGATGATTACAGGTTTACCCTGAAAGTCTACAGGGATTGTAATTGTCAGAACTGTGCGTATTTTGACCAGGAAGCTGCCATTGGGATCTATCGGTGTGGAACAGATGTCGATTGTGACCTGATGACGCAAGGTTCCACCTACGCTAATTTATATGTACCTCTTGGTCCGGTTACTCTGGTAGAAATGCCGGATTACCCCTGCCTGATCCCACCAAATGTATGTGTTCAGGAGGGTGTCTATACCTTTACAGTAAACCTCCCTCAAAGTGTGGAGAGTTACCACATTTCCTACCAGCGTTGTTGCCGGAATGAAACCATCAATAACATTATCGCTCCGGACGAGACAGGAGCAACCTACAGCATTGAGATCACTCCCGATGCACAGTCCAGCTGTAACAACAGCCCAACATTCAATAGTTTTCCTCCTATCGTCATTTGTGCGGGCCAGCCTCTGGAATATGATCACTCCGCTACAGACCCGGAAGGCGATCTTTTATTGTATAAATTTTGCTCACCGCTTGATGGAGGTGGAAACCTGCTGGACAACGCCAATTACCAGACCTGTGCCGGAGCAGCTCCTAACCCTGCCTGTCCTCCGCCTTACGATGATGTATTTTTTAATGCCCCGGCATTTACCCCCCTTGCTCCAATGGGAGGAAACCCGGTCATTTCCATTGATCCGCTAACCGGAATCATTACGGGAACTCCGGAACTCATCGGACAATATGTTGTAGGGGTTTGTGTGGAGGAATATCGAAACGGGCAACTTATCAGTACCGTTTTCAGGGATTTCCAGTTCAATGTGGCCAGTTGTGATCCTCTGGTAGTAGCAGATATTGAAGAAGATGAGATTATTTCTGACCAGGAATTCCTCATAAACTCCTGTGGAGAAACGACTATCAATTTTGTCAATCAAAGTTACCAGCAAACATATATTGATGAATGGGAATGGGAATTTGATGTTGGAGGATCTTCTGTAAATTCAACACAGTGGAGTCCGACCATTAATTTCCCTGGAATTGGAGAATACAACGGAACCCTCATGCTGAATCCAGGAACCGAATGTGGGGATACAGCCTTTATTCGGGTAAATATTTTCCCGGCTATTGAAGCTGACTTCACCTTTGATTATGACACTTGTGTCGCCGGACCGGTAACCTTCACTGACTTATCCACCACCGGAAGTTGTTGCCTCACCGGATGGAACTGGGAATTCGGTGATGGTGATTACAGCCATGCTCAAAATCCATCTCATGTGTACACGGATCCTGGTGACATTCCAGTTCGGCTAACCGTTCGGGATACCAATCAATGTGAAGATTTGATCATCAAAAATATTCCCTATTACCCGGCACCTGCGTTGATCGTCATAGCCCCTAACTCTTTCTTTGGGTGTGAACCGGCAGATATTTTCTTTGACAATTTATCCTTCCCAATTGACACGACCTATGATATTGAATGGAACTTCGGAGATGGCTCAACCGGGGATGAAATCAGCCCATGGCATACTTATACTGTACCGGGCATTTTCACTGTAGACGTCACCATTACTTCCCCTATAGGCTGTACCATCAGCGAAACATTCCCTGATTTAATTCAAGTAGAACCTTCTCCTGATGCCGGTTTCAGCTTTTTCCCTGAAGAAATCAGCATCCTCGAACCGGAGGTTTCTTTCTCAGATGAATCGATGGGTGCCGCAGGTATTTACTGGACATTTGGCGATGGTGGTTTTTCATCTATATGGAACCCAACTCACACCTATCAGGATACAGGGATGGTTGCAGTAACCCAGGTCGTCACTCATGCCAGTGGCTGTCAGGATACGTTGATACAATATCTGGACATCAAACCTGAGGTCAGGTATTTCCTTCCTAATGCCTTCACACCCAATAATGATTCCGTCAATGAAGAATACCGTGGTGTTGGTATCCTGGAGGGAGCCACCAACTTCCAGTTTTCCATCTGGAACCGTTGGGGTGAGCTCGTCTTTGAAACCAATGATCCATTTCAGGGGTGGAATGGAACCAAATTCAACACCGGGAAACCCGCACCAGCGGGAGTATACATAGTTATGGCAAGCTTTAAAGGTCCTCGTGGACAGCAATATGAATACAAAGGTTTTGCTACGCTAATTCGGTGATGCAGCTTTCGCCAATTTAGGGTCTAACTTCAAGCCTGCCTTCAGGTTAGACCCTAAATTTTTCACTTCAATCAAATCAACCCATTTGAACCCAACTTTCAAAAATTTCCTTCTCTCCTCAGCAGGAGTAATTTTCATTGCCATTTTTGCTCAAATCAATATTGATCTGCCGGGAGGCATTCCCATAAGTGGACAAAGCTTTGCTGTATTGGTAACGGCCTTTTTGCTGGGGTGTGCCTGGGGAACAATTTCAGTTGGCACATATGTTCTGGCCGGAGTATTAGGATTGCCGTTTTTTGCTGATGGAGCCTCAGGCTTTGAAGTTTTACTCTCCGGAAGCGGTGGATTCATAATCGGGTTTATCGTTGCTGCATTTTTTACCGGCTGGCTGGGGGACAAGGGTTGGAAACAATCATTTTGGAAAAGCTTGCTGGCCATGACCATTGGAACAGCCATCATTCTATTTTTGGGTATTTCTAAACTCACCTATGACTACGATCTGGCAAGTGCCCTAAAATGGGGATTCTATCCTTTTATTTGGGGAGCAGTGATCAAAATTGTAATCGGAGCCGGAGTTTGTTACCTTTTTCAATCCAGTAAAATAAGGTCCTGACACCCCCCTCTCAAACCATTCCAACAAGATCAGGGCTACATTTAGGTGTTTAATTTCGTTATCTTACCAAAGAATTTTTACACCCGAATCAAAACCCACACCATGACCCGACTGCCTGCAATGCTTTTTGTAGCCTTTTTCCTGCTGTTTTGTCCACAAGTATTTTTTGCCAATCATCTTATTGGAGGAGTGATGACTTACACCTGCCTTGGGAATGATGAGTACGAAATTGAAATAAAAGTTTACAGGGATTGTAATTGTTCCAACTGTGCCTTTTTTGATCCGGAACTGCCGATTGGTATATACAGATGCGGAACAGATATAGGATGCTCTTCCCTGGATCAGGAGTCTGTTTTTCAAGTGGCTTATCCGGTTTTTGATTCTGTTACCTTTGTTTCCAATCCTGAATATCCATGCCTTATCCCGCCGGATGTTTGTGTGCAACAGGCAAGTTATACATTTACTGTAACCTTACCCCTAAGTATGGAGAGCTACCACTTATCCTACCAAAGATGTTGCAGAAATGCTACCATCAACAACATTTTGGCCCCAGATCAAACAGGAGCGACATTCGCTATCGAAATAACACCGGAAGCACAGGCAATATGTAATAGCAGTCCTGTTTTCAACTCTTTCCCACCAACAGTGATTTGCGCGGGAGAGCCTCTTTTTTATGATCATTCTGCTACAGACCCAGACGGAGACCAGTTGGTTTATAAATTCTGCCCTCCATTAGCTGGAGGTGGCATTTCCACAAATGATATGTTTGCCACTTCTTGCGAAGGGTATTTTCCTACTCCCGGCTGCCCTCCACCTTATCAAGGGGTCTATTTTAACGGTCCCGAATTTTCAGTATGGGCCCCTATGGGAGGAGATCCGGTGGTTACCATAGATCCCGTAACAGGCATGATTACCGGCACACCTCATTTACAAGGGCAATATGTGGTAGGGGTTTGTGTGGAGGAATACCGGGATGGCGTTTTGATCGGGACGGTTTTCCGGGATTTTCAATTCAATGTTGCTGACTGCGACCCTTTGGTTGTAGCAGACATTCAGGAAGACGAGGAGATTGCTCCCCAGGAATTTGTCATCAACTCTTGTGGTGAAACGAATATTCCGTTAATCAATCAAAGCTACGATCAGGAATTCATCAACTCCTGGCGGTGGGATTTTGAACTCAACGGTTCGATGTCTACATTTTCCGAATGGAGCCCTGTTATCGATTTCGAAACTCCGGGAAGTTATTTGGGTAAACTGATCCTCAATGCAGATACTGAATGTGGGGATACAGCCATTATCCAGGTCAATGTTTTTCCTGAAGTAGAGGCTGATTTCACTTTTGACTACGATACCTGTACTGCCGGACCCGTTTTATTCCTGGATCAATCCACGACCGGAAGCTGCTGTTTGACCAACTGGAACTGGGAATTTGGAGATGGTGACTATACAACTGAGCAAAATCCACTGCATGAATTTTCCGAGCCCGGGTTTTATGATGTCCGACTGGCCGTCATTGATACCAATGATTGTCAGGACATTTTAATTCAGACGCTCCCCTATTTTCCGGTACCTCCTTTGATCGTTCTGGCACCTGATGATTTCACAGGTTGTCAACCGGCGATAATTTTTTTCAATAACCTTTCCGATCCTATTGATGAGAGTTATGCCATCAGTTGGAATTTTGGGGATGGCCATACCAGCGATCAGCTCAGTCCATTTCACACTTACGAATCTGCAGGCATCTTTTCGGTTGACGTGGAAATCACCTCACCTTCCGGTTGTGTAGTGGACACAACTTTCGAGCAACTGATAACCATCGAATCCTCACCTGTTGCCGGGTTCAGTTTCACACCGGAGGAAACCACTGTTTCTCAACCGGAAATAACTTTCATAGATGAATCCATCGATGCGGCCAGTATTTTCTGGACCTTTGGCGATGGTCATTTTTCGTCCATCCGAAATCCAATTCATACTTATAATGATACCGGTTATTTAGCCATAACCCAAATGGTTACACACTTAAATGGCTGCACAGATACCCTGGTCCGGTATGTGGACATTCAACCGGAGGTTCGTTTTTTCCTCCCAAATGCATTCACACCCAATAATGATTCCGTCAATGAATACTATAAAGGTGTTGGTGCGTTTGATGGTATAAAAAACTTCCGGTTCTCTATCTGGAACCGCTGGGGAGAACTGGTTTTTGAAACCAATGATCCAAACAGAGGATGGAACGGCAGGAAATTCAATTCGGGCCGTGATGTTCCGGAGGGCGTTTATATGGTGATGGTGAATTACAGTGGTCCTCGCGGTGAACTTAAGGAGCACAAAGGGTTTGTAACTTTAATCCGTTGAAGGAGCATTGAAGTCCAGCAACAACTGCCAATACCCCACATCCCGCCAGGCACCGTGTTTAAAGCCGACTTCTTTAAGGTGAGCCACTTTTTCGAAACCGAACTTTTCGTGCAGTTTGATACTGGTTTCATTAGGAAGGGATATCCCTCCGAGTACAGCATGAATTTCCAAACCTTTTAAAATATCCAGTAAGGCGCCGTATAGTTGGCCACCAATCCCCTTCCCGTGATGATCGTTATGCACGTAAACGGAAATTTCCACGGAATGTCGATAAGCAGCCCGGGCTTTCCATCGTGTTGCATAGGCATACCCGCTCACCCCCTTATCGTCCCAAACAATCCATGGATATTTCGGATCATGGGCATTCAATCGATCTTCCATATCCTTTGTTGTCAGTGTTTTGACTTCAAAGGTAGCTACCGAATTGAGGATATAGTAATTATAAATGTCTGCAATAGCTTTAGCATCCTGCTGATTTACGGGTCTGATCATGGTTAAACAATTAAGTTTATCCAAAAATAAAAAAATTAAGCCGAAGCCATTTTGTCAACCATTTTCCATTGTTAATGTTAATTGAATTTCGGTTAAACAATTAGGGAACATTTCCTATATTCGCTGTCCAAATACCCAAACAATGACAAAAAATTATCTCTGTATACATGGCCACTTTTATCAACCGCCAAGGGAGAATCCCTGGCTGGACAAGATAGAAAAAGAACGATCTGCTGCCCCGTTTGACAACTGGAACCAGCGCATCAACCAGGAATGTTATCATACCAATGCCTTCGCCCGCATCCTCAACGATGAACGCAAGATTCGCAGAGTATTAAATAATTACGAATTTATCAGTTTCAATTTCGGCCCGACCCTGCTTTCCTGGATGGAAAAGGAGGATATGGAAACCTATGAGGCCATCCTCAATGCAGATAGCCGAAGCCTGAAAAGGTGGGGCCACGGAAATGCGCTGGCACAAGTCTACAACCATATCATCATGCCACTGGCCAATGAACGGGACAAACATACACAGGTCATCTGGGGTATTCGCGATTTTGAATACCGCTTTGGCAGGAAACCCGAAGGCATGTGGCTGGCAGAAACAGCCGTAGATACAGCAACCCTTGAAGTTTTAGCTGATCACGGCATTGAGTTTACCGTTTTGGCTCCCGGACAGGCAAAGGCATTTCGGAAAATGGGGGATAAAAACTGGCAGGACGCCAATGGTAGCATCAATACCAGAAGGCCGTACATATGTAATTTACCTTCCGGCAAAAAGATCAGCCTGTTCTTCTATGACGGAGGCATGTCTCAGGCAGTTGCTTTCGAAGGACTATTGAATTATGGCCGGTTTTTTGCTGAAAGGATGACAAGTTCCTACAATGATGATGAGGTTGAACTCGTCAATATTGCGACAGATGGGGAATCTTACGGACATCATCACCGTCATGGAGAAATGGCATTGGCGCACGCACTGCACCATATTCAGAAACACAATATGGCACAATTGACCAATTATGCGACATTCCTCGAGGAATTCCCCCCTGAATATGAAGCACAAATACATGAAAACAGCTCCTGGAGTTGTTACCATGGTGTAGAACGTTGGCGGTCTGATTGTGGATGCAGAATGGATAATAGTAAGGGCTGGACACAGGAATGGAGAAAAAACCTTCGGGAGTTGCTCAACTGGCTAAGAGATGAATTGGCAGAGATTTACGAGCAGGAAGTTCCCAAGTACT
>QQUB01000396.1 GCA_008501835.1 Bacteroidota bacterium | reverse complement strand
TCATTTAAATATCAATAAATATCTTTTAAGTATTCCTGCATTAAATCATTTCAGCATTAATTACGATGGCCTTTAAACCGGAAATTATTTACAAAGATGAAGTCCTGCTAGTAGTTAATAAACCACCTGGAGTACTTTCTATTCCCGGACGGTCAGTAACTCATGACGGAAGCCTGCTTGAGTTGCTGAATAAACGGTTTGGTACTTGTTTTACCGTTCACAGACTTGATGCTTTAACCAGCGGGGTTATTTGTTTTGCCAGAACCCAGGAGGCACATAAAAACCTCTCCATGCAATTTCAAGAAAGGAAAGTGACTAAAATCTATAATGCTTTGGTTGAGGGCAATGTGTATGATAATGAAGGAGAAATTGATAAACCTATCGCTCCCCACAATTCTATTTCGGGACGAATGGTGGTTTCAGGGAAGGGAAAGAACGCATTGACCTATTTTAATGTGTTGGAACGCTTCCGAAACTTTACTTTTCTCGAGGCAGATATTAAAACCGGAAGAACTCATCAGATCAGGGTGCATATGGCAGCTATTGGACACCCTCTGGCGGTGGACAGCATGTATGGTTCCAGGGAAGAATTGTTTCTGTCGGAAATAAAACTCAAAGGTTTTCGAAAAGGAAAGTTTGAAGAGGAACGTCCCCTTATGAAACGAAATGCACTTCATGCCTCAAAACTTACCATAACACATCCTGACAGTGGAGAAACCATGTCTTTCGAGGCTCCCTTGGCCAAAGATTTCAGAGCAGTGTTGAATCAATTGCGGAAATGGGGAGTAATACATTAGCGGATAGCAAAAAAAATGCCATGTTCAATTGCTGAACACGGCATTTTTTTATGAAAGAACTCCTTTCTTAGTAGTTCAAAACTCTAAATTCAACACGACGGTTAACCGCGTGCTCGGCCTCTGTACAGCTAACACCATCAGAACATTTGTTCTTAAGTCTTTCTTCTCCGTAACCCTTTGAAACCAGACGATCTGGAGAGATACCTTTGCTTACGAGATAATCTACAACAGACTTGGCTCTTCTGGAAGACAGATCCTTATTAGAATCTTTACTACCTCTGGAGTCAGTATGTGCGCTGATCTCAATTTTGGTACCAGGGTTATCCACCATCAATTTAAGCAGGTTCTTGTCGATGATAGATCTCGCAGTACTTGTAAGTGCAGCACTTCCCAAGTTGAAGTTGATAGGAAGAACATTATACTCCAGTAATTCACAGTCGATTGGTCTGTATTCAGTAGTACCACCTTTTTTCACCAAAACAGTCTTTGTAACGGTGGTATACTCAGCTTCAACTATTTCTTCAACAACCGTTTCGTCTTTCACCAAAACAGTCTTTGTGATTTCCTTGTATTCTGCAGGAATTTGGATTTCTCTTACTTCAGCAGGCTTGGCAACTACTTGTTTAGCGTATCTGGCAGTTTCACCATCAACGGAAGTAGGAGAGGTGGAGGCATCATTGTCAAGTGTTTTTATGCCAACGGTAGTGGTTTGTGCATCATAAGCGCGGAAACACCATACCTGGCAATCAGCAGGGTTGTCTGACTCACAGCCTTCGTACAACTGAGATTCCCAACGGGTAACTTTAGGGTAAATCTCAATTACTTCCTCGCCATCGCCGAAAGAAGCTGGCGTGATAGCCAGTTTGTTGAACCCATCTTTTGAATCGTAATTTACATATTCTGTTTTGTACTCTGCAGGTGAGAATTCGTAGCGTACTGAAGCCTCTTTAACGAGTACTCTTTCTGTAACTTCTTTGTATTCTGCAGGAACAATGGTAAGCCGCTTGTACTCTGGTCTGACCATTACCCTGACTTCTTCTGTTTTGAATTCATCTGGAGTTACACAACGAACATAACAAGAGTTCTCTTCGGGGTTTGCGGGGAGATCCTGCGCTGTAGCTGCCATCCCGGCGCCGAAAAGGATTGTAACTAAAATCGCGAATTTCTTCATAATACGTTTCTGTTTTGATTTAATTAATTATAGTATTTGAAAGAAAAAATTATTCAAATTAATCTAGGTTTCTAAACTTCAAAGAGGTTTAAAAAAAACGAACCAGGTAGTGGTTAAAAGTAAGGTTGGATAGCCTCTTGATGTCGGGCATTTGCGTACGACTCAAAGATACTACTCAGATCTATGTTAGCCAATAATCCAAGAAATATTTTAAAAAAAGATCTCGGCTTTTATCATCCTTATATCTTTGTGGGGAATTGTACCAAATAACAATCACTATGACGGATAATTATTTTCCAGGTCACAGGAGGAATCTTTTTATTTTGGGCTTACTGGGGGCGTTGTTTTTTATTCCTTTTCTGGGAGGAGTACATCTCTTTGATTGGGATGAGATCAATTTTGCGGAAATAAGCAGGGAGATGTTGATTACCGGGGAATATTTCCGTATTAAGCTAAATTTCCTGCCTTTCTGGGAAAAGCCTCCATTATTTTTTTGGTTCCAGGCACTGACCATGTCCGTTTTTGGCGTTAATGAATTTTCCGCCCGGTTACCCAATGCTCTCATTGGAATGGCCACACTGTTTATTTTGTACAATATTGGAAAGAATTTGAAGAATAACCGCTTTGGTTTCATCTGGGCAGGGGTATATTTCGGTAGTATTTTACCCTTTCTTTATTTCAAATCCGGAATCATTGATCCCTTGTTCAATCTTTTGATTTTTCTCGGGTTGCATTTTTTCATCAAAGGTTCCTGGAAACGGAGAAAACCGGAACAAACGACTGACCTGAAATCGGTCTGGATTCAAATGGTCCTCGCCGGTTTGTTCGTCGGTTTGGCAATGCTGACTAAGGGGCCTGTTGCATTTTTGATCGTGGCTTTGTGTTTAGGGGTTTATTGGCTTTTTGTCCGGCTAAGGTTTTTTGTTTCTCCAATACATTTTGCTGTTTTTGCAATCTTTTCGGTGCTCACGCTTGGTGTTTGGTTTGGCCCGGAAACTATTAAAAACGGACCATGGTTTGTTGAAGAATTTATCCGCTACCAATACAGATTGTTCAGTACACCGGACGCAGGACATGGAGGGTTCCCGGGTTATCATTTTGTGATTTTACTGGTAGGATGTTTTCCGGCCTCGATTTTTGCCATCCGTTCCTTTTACAAAAAGCCAAAGGAAAAAGAAGACTACTTTTTCAGGGATTACCAGCTGTGGATGAAGATTCTTTTTTGGGTTGTATTGATATTATTCACCATTGTGAAATCCAAAATCGTCCATTATTCATCCATGGCATATTACCCGCTTACTTTTCTGGCTGCCATGGTTATCGACAGGATATTGGACAGGAAGATCGTTTTGGGGAGAGGTATGAAAATCGGGTTGGCTCTGGTGGCAATACCTTTTATTCTGGCCACATTTATATTTCCATGGCTTGGGCGGAATTTGGATATTTTGCGATCAAGAATAACCGATCCATTTGCTTTAGGTAACCTTGAAGCTGAGGTTAACTGGACAGGGTTGGAGGTATTGCCGGGAGTTCTATTGTTTTCAGTTTTAATAGCCTTTTTAGTGTATTCAAAAAGGAATAACCTGAAAAGGGCATTCATCACCCTTTTTGGTGGAACGGCCCTGTTTGTTTTTGTTGGACTGATCTTTTTTGTGGGAAGAATTGAAGCCTATTCCCAGCGGGCTGCGATTGAATTTTTTGAAAGCAAGATAGGCGAAGATTGTTACGTGCATAATTTTGCCTACAAATCTTATGCGCAGTTATTTTATACCCGGAAGCAGCCTCCCGAAAACCCGAAAAGCAATGACCAGCAATGGCTATTGGAAGGAGACATCGATAAAGATGTTTATTTCATCACCAAGGTCCACAAGGAAAAATATGTTCCCAAACGGGATGATATTGTTCGGATAGGGAAGAAGAATGGGTTTGTTTTTTATAAAAGAGAGAAAGGGCAGGGGAATGAGGTAGAAAGGGAATAGGGGAAAATTGGACCATTTATTTGTAACAGCAAGGGGCGCAAAAGGGGCGCAATGAAGTAATTCGAAATAATCCTTTTGCAGAGTTTTCTAAAAATAGTCCAATTTTTTCTTTCATTATCAGGACTTTTTTTAGGCTGTTCCCTTATTCGGATATGAAAAATTTATAGAAGAACCTTTGACCATTCTGTTTAATCAGAGTTAGCGTATCACTGTTTTCATTTTTGAATAGTTTATCTCCGGTGTCGGCATCGTCACAAAATGTATAGGCTTTACCATCAGAGATTCTTCTTCCGTGAAAATAATGTTTGGCATCATCTCCATTGATCTTCATTACTACACCATTTTTTCCCATGTAGCACTTTTCTAGCTCTCCCGAAATCGAAATTTTGTAAAAATTTAATTCCCTTTGATGAAGTTTATCAGAATGAAAGTTGAAAGTATAAACCAAGTATATGAACAGAATTAACACTCCTGCAGCTGCGAATCCAATGTAATAATTCTTAGGTATACTTTTTTTCATGCTTTATTCTTATATAGTTTCATGTTGAATACAAAGGTAAACGCAGAGTTATGAAATGGAAAGGCATCACCCTGAAAAAACAAAGTGACGCCTTGAACAATTTGAACTCTTTAAACAACTTGAACCCCTTTTACCCCCTCAAAGCTTCAACCTCATCAACTGTCTTCGGAACAGGATCCCCTAGGATGCGATGTCCATCATCTGTGATTAAAACATTGTCCTCAATTCGAATACCACCAAAGGATCTGAAGTCTTTGAGTTTATCGTAATTGATAAATGCTTCATGTTTTTTATCGGCCTGCCACATATCGATCAGCTCCGGAATGAAATAGATTCCCGGTTCGACAGTCAGTACAAATCCTGGTTCGAGCGTTCTCGCCAAACGAAGGGATTTCAGACCAAACAGGGTGCTTCTTTCCTGTCCTTCTGCATACCCGACCAGGTTTTCACCTAAATCTTCCATATCATGCACATCAAGGCCGATCATGTGACCAAGACCGTGTGGGAAGAACAATGCATGAGCACCACTGGCGACGGCTTCATCGATATCGCCCTTCATAAGGCCCAAATCTTTTAGCCCATTTGCCATGATCTTAGAGGCTTCCAGGTGGGTGTCCATATATTTTACTCCCGGCTTGAGAGATTCAATGCACTTCACTTCAGCATCAAGCACCAGGTTGTAAATGTCTTTCTGAATGGAAGTGAACTTCTTATCAACCGGGAAAGTTCTTGTTAAATCGCCTGCATAATGCATCAGAGACTCTGCGCCAAAATCACCCAACACCAATTGTCCGGGCTGTAGGGTATTGCCATGATAATGATTGTGTAATGTCTGACCGTTTACACTCAGAATTACCGGATAGGCAGTACGCATTTCACATCCTGAGGCGATTCCTTCCACAATACCCGTAAGTTGTGCTTCTTTGATACCTGCACGGCCGGCTTTCATGGCTGCTACGTGCATGGCACCGCTGACATTAACAGCTATTTCCATTTCACGGATTTCCTCTTCATTTTTGACGGAACGTTGAGTAATGATGGCTTTTATGAGCGTTTCAGAAGCTTTATCGGTAATGTCATCAAGTGCAATGCCAAGCCATTTGTGTAATTTGATTACATTTTCCGGACGATAAGGTGGCAGGTAGTGAATTTCACGTTTCTTTTTTACCGCGGCGGATAAATATTCATGAAGTTCAGCATACGGAGCGGTATTGTCCACTCCGGCTGCTTTGGCCTGATCTGCGATGGCAGGCTGTGGCCCCATCCAGACAATGTATTCCACACTGAGATCATTACCAAAAACGATTGTTTTTTGTTCGTCTATATCAATGATGGCACCAAGATCTGGTCTGTCGATACCAAAGAAGTATAAAAAAGAACTGTCTTGTCTAAAAGGGTAGACGTTGTCTTTACAGTTCATGGAGCTTTCTTCATTGCCCATCAGGAGCACCAATCCGCCTCCCAGGTCTTTAGCTAGTTTTTCTCTGCGCGTTTTATACGTTTCTGTCTTGAACATTTGTTTTGATTTATAATCTGGTTAAAATTTATTAACTGTATTAGTCCTTTTTTTCTCTTTTTTGAAGTTCATCCCGGATTTCTGCGGCTTTTTCATATTCTTCGTTTTCGAGGGCTTTCTCAAGCATTTCTTTCAATTTGTTTTTTGAAAGATTCGATAACTGCTTGGGCTTGGATTTTTTTTCTTTTGGAGTTGTATCGGCGATGGAATCAAAAACAATCCCTGCTTCATCCATGACCTTGGGGACTGCGTAGATAGGACATTTAAACCTTACTGCCATGGCAATTGCATCAGAAGTCCGGGAATCAATGGTAAAAGAGTCTCCGTTACTGGTTTCAACATAAACTGTAGCATGAAAAACTCCATCAAGGATATCAGAAATTATTATTTCGGTGAGACGGGCCTTCATTTTTACCATAAAATCCCTGAACAAATCGTGTGTAAGCGGACGGTTGTGTGGGATGTTTTCTATGGCGATGGCAATAGCCTGGGCTTCGAAGGCTCCGATAACAATGGGGAGTTGACGGTTACCTTCTTCCTCTTTGAGAATGATGACAAAACTGTTTGTTTGGATTTCGCTGGTGGCAATGGCAGCAATGTTAAGTAAGATTTTATCCATCTGAATTTAGGTTAATGACCTTTCGACTTTAAGATACAAAGGTTCTTATTAAAAAGAAACTTTTTCCCTAAATGTAGGGCATCAAATCAGGTCCTCCATTTCCAGGTTGGACCTAGCTGACATCAATTCGCTCAAAGCATGGTGGTCCGACAGTTTCTTTGCAATTTCAATTCCTTTGTCATAAGTGTCGAAGGCTGCCTTATTGTCGTCCTGTTCCGCATACAACCTAGCCAGATGGAAGTAGGCTCCTACGTAATCCGGGTCGTCACTTAATAGTCCGGTATAAAATTCAAGAGCCTTACCAGGGTCGCC
>QQUB01000478.1 GCA_008501835.1 Bacteroidota bacterium | reverse complement strand
CAAGTAATTAAATGCAACGTATCATAAATGATGGGAATTTCGACAACCTCTAATACAAGGACCACAATAGAATCACAAAATGTGTTTGCTGAAGTAAGCGTATCAATGTATTGACCTGATCCCAAAAGGAAGTGCCCTCCAAAATAGTATCCTTCTCCTTCAGGAATCAATACCTGTAGGGTATCTAAAACAGGGTCGATCAATTCGACTTGCAAAAAAATAATACTATCACACCCATTAGCTGCCCCATTTACCAAGGTATCGCTATAAAGTCCAGATGATGAAACAAATTGGTTTCCGAAAACCAAAGTATCTCCTGCGCATAAATCAATTTGCAATGTAGACAAAGCGGGCAAAAGTTGTTCGACAAGAACAGAGTCTTCACCAACACAACCATTTTCATCGGTTACCGAAACGCCATAAAACCCGGTTTGATTTGGATTAAAAACAGCATCAGTAGTTCCATCCGACCATAGGTAATTTTCATAATTATCCGTAGTGTTTAAGGTAGTGAACTCCGGAAAACAAAAAGAGGCATTTCCAATAATTTCAACATCGACCTCCGGATAGCCAACTATAGTAATTGAATCTTCTCCGAAACAGCTACTTCCACCCTGAACAGTTACGGAATAGCTTCCTGGTTGCTGAACCCAAATGGAATTCCCAATTGCACCGGTCGACCACAGATATTGATCAAAGTTTTCTCCAAGCGTCAATTCCATTGAATCCCCTACACACAAGCCCGGTGCTCCCAGAATTTGAGGCAGTAAAAAGTCTGAAATCTCAACCAATACTGTATCTGAGCTTGAACAACCGTTGGAATCCAATGCCGTTAAATGATAAATTCCAGCTTCATTCACTTCTATTTGAGGACTTGTAGATCCCACGGACCACAAGTACGCATTATAACCTTCACTTGTAAATAATTGGGTATAGCCATCCTCACAAAATGTTAACTGACCAAAAATATTGACAGCCTGAATTTCATTAGGTTTGATCTCAATGGATCTTTCCATCCAACAACCAGATGCATATTCAATATTTACCGAATAGATGCCGGGTTGGTCAACAAGCATGGAATCTCCTGTCATTCCATTTGACCAAATATGGGAAATGTTTCCATCATTCAGTGTTAAAACAGATGTTTCATCAATACACAAAACTGAATCTCCTAAAATCTCGACATCCGGAACCGGAAGGGCTTCAAGATCATATCCTGATACACCCCAACACCCCTCGTCATCAACAGCGGTTATTTCGTAATATCCTGCTTCCAGGGCAACTATGGAATTTCCTGAATCCCCGGTACTCCAAAAAATCTGTTCGAAATTTCCGGTTACACTCAGCACCGTTGAGTCCCCTTCGCAAAATGCAAGAGGTCCGGTAATCTCAGGCACAATGGATCCTGGATTATCTAATGATGTTGATAAATGGACTTCACAGCCTGCTTCATCCAAAACAATCACCTCATAGTTTCCAGGAGGTAATCCTTGAAAACTCGTGTCCTCCTGAAACTCACCTCCGTTTAAACTTAAAACAACTTGCCCGGAAGGTTCTTCCACCAAAATCTGAATAGTCCCATCAGGATAAACCGAACAGGAAGGTTGATGAGTAATCAATTCAACTTCAAATGGAGGAGGAGCCTGAATGGCAATATTTTCAGTCAAATGACATCCATTTTCGTCCATAACTTCCAAAGTGTATTCTCCTGCCTCAAGCTGATCAAAAACCGACTCCGGTTGAAAAACACCACCATTCAAACGATAGACAAAATCCCCTGTTCCTCCAGTAGGGAAAACGGCGATACTGCCGGATTGCATTCCAAAACAGGCAGGTGACACCTGGTTTATAGCTACCTCAAGGGCTTCCGGTTCCTCAATAACCACCTGATCATTAAACGAACACCCATTAGCATCCAAAACGGTAACCAGATAATCACCTGCTGTCAGATTTTCAAATAAGGGTTCACTTTGAAAATCACTATCAGAAAGTTGGAATAAATACGGTGGTGTACCCCCCGATGGATGAACTTGTATCATTGCATCTTCACCTCCCTGACAAGAAAGGTTTTGAACCAAAATATTTGCCAACAAAACTTCTGGTTCTTGAACTGAAAATTCCTGATCAAATGAACAACCATCAGCATCTGTAACGGAAACTGCATAATTACCGGTTGATAAATTATTTCTGTAATCCGTTTGAACCCCATCGTTCCACAAGATTGAAAACGAAGGATTGCCATCGACAATAGTCAGTTGAACCGCTGCATCAGACTGGCCAGAACAACTGATATTTTCAAGATTGACTTCAACTTCCAAATTACTAACACTGACCAGAGCAACTCCACCAACGTCCCCGTTACACTCCCCGCTTTCCAACAACTCCGGAATATAAACTCCAGGCTGCGAAACGGGTAATATAAAAGGGCTTTCGGATATGGTGATGGGAGATTCGAATAGTCCATCAACACTATAAGTCAACTCCCATGGAGGGATACCTTCCAAAATAACTTCCAGGCTAACCTCGGTTTCCGAATTACAGATAAGGGATTCTCCATCAAAAACGACATTTGATTTTGGAACGATTTCAATAAACGATTCAAGATTTATCGATCGGCCGCAAACATCAATAACTGTAAGGAAAATGGAGTCTGAATGCTCAGGCAAATTAGACAAAAAAGGACCGGAAGTCCCATCACTCCACAAATATTCATAAGGAAGCTGCCCACCCGAAATTTGTGGCTCAATCATGGCCGTTTCACCTTCGCATAAACTGACCGGATCGAGTTCTGCAATCAATGAACTTCCATCATCAACAATAAGCGTGGCTGTGGTCGAATAACAAGAGCAAGCTGATTCCATTTCAAGAATCAAAGTTTCCTGACCTTCTGCAATTTCATCAACATAAAAAGTGACTGGTAGTTGAATGGAACTTTGCCCCGGAGGGAAGGTAACTGTCGTCGGCAAGGACCCATAATCCTGTCCGGGGCTTGAAGTTGACAACGGAGAAATCAAAAAGTCCACCGTCAAAGCTGCCCCAAGATTTGAATTAAACCGCTGAAACAGAAAGTATGCATCAGAACACCCTTCGTAGGTAAGGTTGGTTCCGGTTGAAGGTACTATGGCATCAACAATAACAGTTTCTCCGGCTTCAAAACTATTGGCTTTCAGAAAAACTGCCGAATCATACTGACCATCCGTTACATCTCCAACTACAAGTTTTATATGGTAAGTTTCACATGGAATAACAGATGCCCCAGCAGTTAATACTGAAGTAAAACCATCAAATTCCATGATATCACCAGCAACAGGAATATTATCCGGGTATGGACCAGGGCAACCAGCTATTTGCGGGTCATTAACAGGAATATTATCAATATAAAAATCATTGTTGGTCAAGTGATTTACATTATTGATAGCCACAAAATCTGCGGTACCCGGAATGAGTGCTATGTTTTCAGCACCGTCGGAAAAAGGTCCGTTAATTCCGGGTCCGCTGATAAAAAACCCAAATACATCATTATATAAGGTGTTGACAAAATCACAGTATTCCTCGGATGCAAAAACATATTCGAACGAAACCTGATCCGAAGTCGGGGTGAAATCAAATTCCAGAATGGTTACATCCTGAATGGGAATAACCGGATTGTCAATCATTATTTCAAGATCTGAATCTGAATTGTCCAGATTAAAATTTGTGGTAAAATTCGTTTGAGAATTTGGACCATACGCATTTAAAACACTGCCAGTAGACAGAATTATTCCTGAAGCCACACCAATGGCTGATTCACCGTTTGAAAAAGTTCCTACGGCCCCTACTCCTCCGGACACTACCGCATTCTCTACATCAAAACAGCCTCCTGCAATAAATACTTGCTCTGTCAGAAATACTGCATCACCATTGATCTCCGGGATAATGGACTGTGAATTTACCCCGCATAAAACGACGACGATCAATAAAAAAATAAGCCTAATCCTATCCATAATCGGGTGTACTAATAGCTGATAACAAAATTCAGATATTTCCATTCTCCTTCAGTTTCCAAAACAGCCGTATATACTCCGGGAGAAAGGTTGAGATCAAACGTTTCCTGATGAAAAACACCTGCGCTGGATTGTCTATGGTCAATTGGATTACCTTCCTGATCAATGATCCAAAGCTGGAGAGATTGAACCTCATTTAATAAAGAAGTAATCTGAAAAGCTCCCTGGTTCGGGTTTGGAGAAATATTAAATTCCAACAAGGAGGAATTATGCTCATTTGGTAATTCCTGAGTCAATTCTTCAGCAGTAGTTACCACAAGGATCTCTTTTTCCAAAATGCCGAAACATTCCCCGCTAAAGGCCCTCATGCCAAAATTATAAAGACCGGGCTCCGGTAAAAGAACCGTTAATTTATCTGCAGTAGTTTGTTGCACCTCAACTACTTCCAGGTCAAAGAACCATGAAATGCTGTCAGGAACCGGCCATGAAATATCGATCATTACAATGGGTTGATTGATAACTCCTTCATAAGGCAACAGAAAATCAGCATCAAAAAATGCATCCCTGTAAATAATGTTGACGGTATCTGAAGCAGTACATCCAAATTCATTTTCCACCGTTACCCAATATTTCCCCTCCCCGGTTATCACAACAGATGAACTAGTACTTTCGAAATCTTGGTTACTTTGCCAGTAATACTCAGCACCCTCGATGGAAAAATCATAGCTTACACTTTGTCCCAAACATATGGTAGTATCCAACCCCTCACCCAAATCAACATCAAGGGGTTCCGGTTCTTCCATTTTTATTTTAAACATTTCCGAGCAACCTCGGGCATCCAAAACGGTTACAGCATATGTGCCCGCACCAATATCAATAAGCTCAGGCCCAACATTTCCGGTTGACCAAAAGAATGAGTAAGGTTGTAAACCTCCTACCCCATTTATTACCAATGCTCCGTCGGAACCACCAAAACATGCAGGAGAAAGAAACTCAAGCGTGTCCAATGAAATTGGTTCAACAGACTCCAGGACAAACAATTGCGGGTAAGTTACCTCACAAAATGTCTCGGGGATTCTGACTTTTATGGCATAAATACCTGATGGAAGGTCTTCAAAAAAAGGTGAAAAACTCCAGGTTTCTCCACCATCCACAGAATACTCAAGGGTATTTTCATAATCGGCAGAAATATAAAGTTGCCCATTATCCCCGGTACAATTTTGAGGGTTTTGCATCTGCACATCTAAAATTTGAGGAACTGAAAACCCCTCTATCAGCACAGATCGCTGAATGTAATTACAGGACCCATCAGTATTTCGTATCCGTAGTTTTATTTCACCTGCCGGGAGATTATCAAAGAAGGAACTGCTCTGCCAGTTCAAACCATTATCAATGCTGTATTGGTAGTCAGCATCTTCCGAAAGCGGTACCACTTGTAATGAACCATTTTCAGACCAGCAATCAGTTACCGGTGATGTAATAATGGAATCAATTTGAGGTAATTGAGGCGCATTAATAAAATACTCCCCAAGGTTTTTCTCGCAAAGCGTTTGTTCATTTCTAATCCACAGGGAATAGGTTCCGGAGGGAAGGCCATCAAACGAATTAATATCTGACCAATCTTGTCCGCCACTAATACTAAACTCCAAACCAGGGAAGGCACTCTGAAAAGAGATCTGTCCATCAAATACATCACAATCAGTAACATCAGTGATTTGAACTTCATCAACGGTTGGTAACTCAGGGTTTTGAATAATAATCTGATTCGGAAAATACTGCTCACAAGTACCATCAGCATTTCTGACCATTACCGAATAAACACCTGCAGTTAAACCATTAAATTCCGGGGAACCCTGCCAGGTTAATCCTTCATCTATGGAAAAATGAAATTCTCCAATACCTCCTGTGGATACAATGTTAATCACCCCATCATTGCCATTACATTGAGAGAGCTGACTGGAAGACACCTGAATTAATTCAGGTGGTTCGGGGGATTCAAGAGTAATAGTACCTGCCATTATCTCACAATCTCCATTTCCATCTCTTATAACAACCTGGTATGTTCCAGAAATCAAGTCGGAGAAAAATGGTTCAACCTGCCATGTTTGCCCCTCATCAACGCTATATTCATAGGGTCCATTGGGACCGGAAGCAAATATTTCGATCTTACCATTGGCTAATCCACAGTCAGTTGGATCAATCCCGGTAATTCCAACATCTAGGTGAGTAAAAGGAAACGGGACAAGAAATGGATCAAGGTGAACAGAGCAATCAGTTGTGACATCCCCAACAACAGGCAGATAAGTACCCGGCCCTAATGAGTCAAATAAAGGGGACCATTGCCATGAAAATCCTCCATCCATACTGAACTTATGGACTCCTTCTCCGGCTACCATAAATTCAACATTCGCTAAACTTGATTCACAATCCAGGTAAATCGCTGTCAATAAATCTTCGACCAAAGGCACCTCCGGGTTGGTCAATTCAACTGTGGTTAAAAACTCCTGGCATTCCCCGGTTGGAAAGTTGACCCAAACATCATAACTCCCCTCCGGCAAATCGTTAAATTCATATTGCTCTAACCATGTGTTGCCATTATCAATACTAACAAGGAAAGAATTTTCTGACGGAGTAAAATTTAAGGCTATTTGACCATCATTGCTTTCACATCCCGAAGGCTGAGAGGAGGTAATCTCCACAAAATCATTTAACGGAGTTTCAATTAATTCAAAAGTATTTAAGAACACTTCACAGGTTTCATCCTGGTTGCGAATGGATATTGGGTAAACCCCTGGCGTTAAAGCCTCGAATTCAGGTGATTCCTGCCAATTATTGCCACCATCAATGCTGTACTGAAATTCTTCAGAATAATTTTCCGGAATTATAAAAATGTGCCCGTCATTACCGCAGAAAGATGTATTTATCAATTCGATACTTTC
>QQUB01000773.1 GCA_008501835.1 Bacteroidota bacterium | reverse complement strand
TTTGTTTTTTGGTAATGAAGTTCAACCAGTTTGGAATCTTCCAGAAGAGCAATCTCTACCTCTGACTGGTTTGAATTGATAATCAGTTCCTTTTCCACATGAATTGCATTTTACGGGGGTATGTTCATGAAATCGCCCAATACGCCATGGTCAACATATACAACAACCCAGGGCATCAGAGTGGCGTGTCCCTACAGCAATACAACAACACCTGAGCGGTATCGTTTATCCTGGAAATACATTTTTGGCCGGTAAGAAGTAGAAAAGAGCAGGCATTTGACACCTGATGATTAATTGAAAAACCGGCAATGCTACGTGATTTAAGCGAAAAGAATTCGAGGTTCAAATATGAAAAAGGTTCTTATACGAATGCTGGAGGTATTTGATTCCGGTAAAAACCCGGCACAGATCCGGCATCGTTTATATTATGGCTGTTTATTCATTAGGTTGATTGTCATCAAGACAATGCTTATTCTTCAGTTCAAAGGTATATCACATGGGTTTTCTGAGGACTTTTCGCCATAATCGAATCACGTTTCAAAAAAAGGTTTTCGGGTAATTTAACCCGGGAAATAACCTGTTCTTTAAACGGCAAAAAACGGATTGGAGCAATATGGTGTATTTCAATTTATTATTCCAACCCGTTTCCCACACTGTAACAAAAATGAATTTCCTTAACCAAGTACCATTATACTGTGATGCAGGAATTCCAAAGGGGTTTATCACAGAAGGTCTTCCCTTTGAAAACATTATGCGATAAACCCCGGCTAACCCGTTATTAATTATTTCTTCTTCTTATGACGGTTTTTACGAAGTCTCTTTTTTCTTTTGTGCGTCGAAATCTTATGTCTCTTACGCTTCTTTCCACAAGGCATAAAACATTATTTTTATATGGTTAATTTAATTTATTTCTCTTCTTTGGGTAATGCATCTACATTCTCCTTCACCTGATCCACAAATACCTTTGCAGGTTTAAACGCAGGAATATAATGCTCAGGAATAACGATAGCTTCGTTCTTCTTAATATTACGCCCTATCTTTTCGGCTCTTTTTTTAATGATGAAAGACCCAAATCCTCTGACATAAACGTTCTCTCCGTTCGCCAGAGTGCCCTTCACTTCTCTAAAAAAGGACTCTAAGGTAACTAATACATCTACTTTTGGTACTCCTGTCTTATCTGCAATAATAGCAACCAAATCTGCTTTTCTCATTCTTATTGGTTGGTTTTTAGATAGTTATGAAATCACACCCCAATTCTTTCAAGGCGGGTGCAAATTTCGCATTTTTTTTATTAATTCGAAATAATTATGCTTTTATTTTTCTATCAATCAGGAATTTATGGAAAAAATGAGGAGTCTTTCAGCATTTCAAAAACCCGCAATCCTTTTTTGTGCAATTCCCGGACCTGATCTACCTTTAAAATTTTATTCCACCGGTAGAAAATGAAGAAATAGTTCATACCCTCCATACTCCAGTACTTCTCCAAAGTAAAAAACTGCAGTACATCCTCACTCATTACACTTCTGATCAGGCCTTCATCATCCCCTTTAACCAGGTATTGATTGGAGAACGTAGGGTATTCGACAAAATCGATATCCTGCATGCCCAGCCGCTGACCGATCTTATGGAAAAAATGCTCCGGGCGCATCGAAAAATGCGGTAACCCCAGTTGTTTGGAATCCACAAAGAAAACAGTCTGCTTGATCCGGCGGGTTGAATTTCCTCCTCCTACAGTAAATTTATAATCAAAAATGTGCATGTGGGAATTCATCATGGAATCCTTAACGGAAATCACATTGGAGATCCGCTTTCCATAACCCCTTCGAAATAACCGAAAGTCCGTAAGCAAATTAAGTATGCCCCATTCGTCCTTAGCCGAATAGTCCATCTGCAGCCGTGAAGCCAATTGTCTCATTTCCGTACTGCGATAACCAGGCATGTTGCTTAATTTTTAGTTTTTAATGGAAGTACCGCTCTCCATCATTTCCATTTCCTGACCTCCTCCTTACATTCAGGAATTTTATCACCCCACTGTCACACCATTATATAATGGAAACCGCTCCATATAATCCTTAACTTCGTTTTCTGTCGCTTCAATGAGTTTTTCATTATTGATATCATTGATCAAAGCATCTATCCACTCAACGGTTCTGACACAATCGGCTTCCTCAAATCCTCTGGTCGTCACTGCAGCCACCCCTATCCTTACGCCGGAGGTCACCATTGGTGATTCAGTGTCAAAAGGAACCATGTTTTTATTAACGGTAATACCTGCTCTCACTAAGGCATTTTCCGCATCTTTACCCGTTACCCCTTTGGAGCGCAGGTCGATAAGCATCATATGATTATCCGTTCCTCCGGAAATAATCTGATACCCTTTGGCTACAAAAGCGTCGGCCATAGCTTTAGCGTTTCTGATCACCTTTTTACCGTACACCTTGAACTCAGGCTGAAGCGCTTCATGGAAAGCAACGGCCTTGGCGGCAATGACATGCTCCAACGGTCCACCCTGCATTCCGGGGAAAACACCACTGTTCAATACTGCTGACATTTTGAGCGGATTACCTTTTTTGGTCTTCCTTCCCCATGGATTATCGAAATTCTTACCCATCATGATAATACCACCTCTTGGTCCACGCAGTGTTTTGTGAGTCGTGGATGTCACGATATGGCAATGTTCCATCGGATCATTCAGCAAACCGGCAGCGATAAGTCCGGCCGGATGGGCAATGTCGGCCAGCAATATGGCCCCAACTTCATCCGCAATTGCTCTGAACCGAGCATAATCCCAATCTCTGGAATAGGCTGATGCTCCGCAGATGATCAACTTAGGCATAACCTCTTTGGCTTTGGTTTCAACCTTGTCCATATCAATGATGCCGGTATCTTTCTCAACCCCGTAGAAGTGAGGTTTGTAAACTTTACCGGAGAAGTTCACATGGGACCCATGGGACAAGTGTCCTCCGTGTGAAAGGTCGAAGCCCAGTATTGAATCTCCTGGTTGCAACACTGCCAAAAATACAGCAGCATTGGCCTGAGCTCCGGAATGCGGCTGCACATTTGCATAAGCGGCACCAAAAAGTTCTTTGAGCCTGTCAATCGCCAGTTGCTCGACCTGGTCTACGACCTCGCAACCGCCATAATAACGTCGACGAGGGTACCCTTCCGCATATTTATTGGTAAGGCAGCTGCCCATGGCCTCGAGTACTGCCTGGCTGGTAAAATTCTCGGAGGCAATCAATTCAATGCCATCCCTTTGACGATCCAACTCCTGCTGAATCAGATCAAATATTACTTTATCGTGTTGCATCAGTATAAATTTTTGCAAAAGTAATTCTAAAAAAGATTTAATCGAAAATACCTGACTGTAAAGTTCAATAAGAACATGTTTAAAAGTTTAATAGCCAGATCTTTTGGACTTTACAAGGTAGCAAAAAATCCGGAATTAGGTTAAACAAACAAACCGAAACTCGATTAGAAAATTCAATAACCAAAACTCTTTAAATTAAATTTTACACAAACAAACAAATGTATTACGCGATTGTATCGAAATTAAAATTAAAATAACCATAAAAAAGACCTATTTGTCCAAATAAAAAATAAGACCTAAATCATCGCTGGTTTATGACGGAAGTCATCGTTTGACCCTCAAAAGTGTACTAATTTGCACCTCGTAAAACAGGCATAATACGTCCTGTAAAGAGAATGACCTTAGATTGAGATTATGGAAACTTCCGATTCTAACCAGAACCTTATAACTGCGGGGCTTATCCGGCCCCAAAAAGTCGGGAACCGGCATTTTCCTATCACTGGATATTTCACAGATAATTTACTTAACGTTTCAGGTAACCTTAATGGGGTTCACCTAAAAGCATTATACAATTAAGAAAAATGAAAGGTTTAAAAGTAACTAACAGATGGGTGGTCGTTGTTGGAGCCATAATGATCCAACTTGCATTAGGAGCTATTTATGCATGGTCCGTTTTCACAAAAATACTGACAGACCCTGAAGGCATTTATCAGTTTTCAGCTTCCCAGACTGCATGGATCTTTTCTCTTGGACTCACCGCCTTTGCTGCAATGGTCGTTCTGGCAGGAAAATGGCAGGCTAAAACAGGCCCCACCCTAATGGCATTGCTCAGTGGTCTTACCCTGGGAGCAGGTTATATCCTTGGAGGATTATTCGGAGATACCTTTATTGAACAATTGATCTATATTGGACTTATTAGTGGTGCCGGTATCGGATTGGGTTATGTTGTTCCTATTGCCGTGGGTATCAAATGGTTCCCCGATAAAAAAGGTATGATTACCGGTCTTGCTGTTGCCGGGTTTGGTTTCGGTGCTACCATTTGGGTAAAACTGGCCGGTTCCTGGTTTGGCGGCTTATTGAACACCACCACTGTACTTGGCTTGCCCAACGTACAAAGTGTCTTTTTCATATACGGAATTGTTTTCGCAGTTCTGGTAGTCCTGGGAAGTTTTGTAATGGTCAACCCTCCGGAAGGTTATAAACCTGAAGGCTGGACCCCTCCCGCACCAACAAAAACGCGCTCTTTTGGTAATACCGTCTTTCAACCCAGAGAAATGTTGAGAACACCGCAATTTTACATGATTGCCACTGTATTCATGTTCTCTGCATTATCCGGTTTGATGGTCATTTACTGTATTAAATTATTTGGCATCGATGCCTTACAACTAAATGGTATCGAAAATGCGGGTGCTATCACAGGAACGGCTATGGCCTGGTACGCGATTTTTAACGGACTTGGCAGAATTGCCTGGGGTGCTATTTCAGACCGTGTTGGAAGGAAAAAAGCCATCATCGCAATGGCTTTGCTCCAGGGAATCGTCATGCTGGCCATGTACCACGGTTTCATCACCTTTGGTCTGGCAACAGGGTTCATCATTGCTTCCTGCTTTGTAGGATTTAACTACGGTGGTAGTTTCGCCTTGTTCCCTGCAATTACGGCGGATTTCTTCGGCAACCAAACAGTTGGTAAAAACTACGGTTTCGTTTTCATCGCCTACGGTATCGCCGGTATCGTCGGCCCACAACTCGCCGGTGTATTTAAGGATGCTGCAGGAGGTGCATTTATGCCTAAGGTTTGGATGACTCCTTTCATCATTGCCGGTGCGACGTGTCTCCTGGCGGCTATCATCATGTATTTCACCAATGCGCCAAAGCACAAAACTGAGCTGGTCGAATCAATAGAAACTGCACCGGAAACACCGGAAGACAAAAAGAAACCAGCATTAGAACCAGCACTTTAGAGGGTTCCTAAAGAGATTATCATGGTATCAAACAAATGAAAAATCAATAGTTTTTGCATAAGCACAAATGGTGTCGAAAGGAGGAGTTTTCGGCACCATTTTTTTATGTAACCCAATTTCGAAAACCATTCCGTGAAGGTCAATCCCTCCTGCAATCCCACACAAATACCTTCTAATTTGAAAATCAATAATATAAATACCTTCCAAATACTTCAATATTTAGATATTTGTAGTTTGTACAATAAGTAAATGCCAAACCGTCGTAATGACCGACGAATAATAGAAGCTGCATGAAACGAACATGATTTTTATTAACCTACAATTCCAACCAAGGGTATGATTAATAAATATCATGGGAGAGTGAAGCGGTTACAAATGTGCGGAAAATTTTCTGCATTTTTTACCGCAGAAAATTTTTAAACATATGAAGTTACGCTTAAAGACACAATACAATACCGTCCCGGGTCAGCAAATTTATGTTTCAGGAAACTCAAAGATCCTGGGCAACTGGAATTTACCCAAAGCCGTCAAAATGAACTATAGTAACGGCGGTCACTGGTCGGTTGAAATTGAAATTCCAGACAGTACCAAACAACTGGAATACAAATACGTCATGGCAGATGACCAGGGCAATGTCTCCTGGGAATTTGGAGACAACCGTGTCATTTCCCTAAAAGGAAAAAAGCCAGCATTCATTCATGCCGAAGAAACCTGGCACGCACCTTCAAAAGAAGAAAAACCTCTGTACACGTCTGCTTTCACCCGGGTCGTAATGCATCCTGATGGTCTTCAAAAGTCAACAGTAAGCAAAGCCAAACAAAGGCTGGAATTCCGCATTAATGCTCCCAGGGTACAAACGGGTTTGCAGGTATGTATTCTCGGGAATCACAGCAAATTGGGCAACTGGAAAAAAGACCAGCCTCTTTTACTCGATTGCGAGGATCATTTCCCACTTTGGAAGGGCAGCATCAGCATGGCAGGCCTTAAGTTTCCTCTTGAATATAAATACGGTCTTTACGATACGATAAAAAAAGAAGTAGTCAAACTTGAGGAAGGGATAAACAGATTCATTGCCAAACCTGAGATCGATGAAAAAGAGTTCCTGTATATAAAATCTGATGAAGGATTTCGTCACCTTTCCAAAAACTGGCGTGGTGCAGGAGTAGCTGTTCCTGTATTTTCGCTTAAAACCCAAAAGAGCTTTGGTGTTGGTGACTTTAAAGACCTTATGGACTTTATCGACTGGGCAGAACAAACGAGCCTTAAAATGGTGCAGATCCTCCCCATCAATGAAACTATTGCATCACACAACTGGCTGGACTCTTATCCGTATAAGTCTATTTCTGTCATGGCCCTTCACCCCATGTATCTCAACCTCGAATCCATGGGAACATTGAAGGATAAAAAAGAACAGAAAAATTTTCAGGACCTGCAGGAAATCCTCAATGCGGAGCTTCATGTCAATTACCCAAAGGTGATGACCTGGAAATCCCGCTACTTTAAGATGCTCTTCGATCAGGAAAAAGAATCCTTTTTTGAATCTGAGGATTATAAAAAGTTTTTCGAAGCCAATAAATCCTGGCTGGTCCCGTACGCAGCTTTTGTCTACCTGCGGGATAAAAACAGTAGCCCGGATTTCAGGCAATGGGGCAAATAC
>QQUB01000418.1 GCA_008501835.1 Bacteroidota bacterium | reverse complement strand
AAAAACAAATGAAAATGTCTAAAATTGAAAGATTTGAGGATCTGGTGGTATGGAAATTAGCCAGAAAATTGTGTAAGGAAATTAACCTAATTATTCAGGAAACTCCATTAAAAAATGATTACAAATTAAGAGACCAAATAAAAGGCTCTTCCGGTTCAGTAATGGATAATATCGCAGAAGGGTTTGAACGAGATGGAAATAAAGAGTTCATTCAATTTTTGAGTATCTCAAAAGGCTCTTGCGGAGAAACTAGGTCTCAGGTTTATAGGTGTTATGATTTTGGATATATTGACAATTCCAAATTCGAAAAATTAATTTCAGATTGCATAATCCTAAATACAAAAATAAATAACTTAATCTCCTATTTGAAAAAGAGTTCTGTTATTGGCCGCAAATACAAACCCTGAAACTCCTGAAACTAAATGAAACAATGTGAAACCATTTTAAGCATTTTTAAATGTGAAATAAATTGATCATGAAAAAAGCCTACATAAATAATAAAGCCTACGAAATAAACAACGGTGAAACCATCCTGAGTTTCCTAAAACGATACATGGGTGACAAACCTGTTCCAACCCTGTGTGACGCTCCCAATCTGGAGCCATTTGGTTCGTGTCGTGTATGTAGTGTGGAAGTTGCTTTGGAAGCTGGGGGCAGAACAAAAACAGTGGCCTCTTGTCATACACCGGTTCAGGAAAATTTCCATATTTATACGGAAACTGAATCAGTCAAACGCTTACGCAAGAATATCATTGAATTAGTACTGACAGATCACCCGCTGGATTGTTTGACATGTGAAGTAAACGGCAATTGTGAATTACAGGATGTGGCGGCAAGTGTGGGCATAAGGTCCGTTCGCTATCCGGAAGGGAAAACTCATCTGGACCGTGAAAAAGATCTTAGTCATGCTTATATGACCTCTGACCTGTCCAAGTGTATCAACTGCTATCGATGTGTAAGAGCCTGCGATGAGGTCCAGGGACAATTCGTACTCAGTATGGCCGGACGAGGGTTTGAAAGCCGGATCATCAAAGGAATGGACACTTCCTTTGCCGATTCAGATTGTGTAAGTTGTGGCGCTTGCTCCCAGGCTTGCCCAACCTCTGCCATATCCGATATTTTTGAATCCAAATCGATCGTTTCCAGCACCAAAACAAGAACGGTCTGTACATACTGTGGAGTAGGCTGCAATTTGGAAGTAGCATCCACCAATGGTAACATCCAAAGCATTCGTGCTCCATACGATGCAGAGGTAAATAGCGGCCATACATGTTTGAAAGGACGATATGCCTTTTCTTTCTACGATCATCCCGAGAGACTTCGGGACCCAATGATCAAACGCAATGGCACCTTCGAAAAAGTAACCTGGGACGAAGCTTATGATTTCATTGTAGATAAATTCAATCAGATCAAAGCTACGGAAGGTCCTGATGCAATTGCAGGTATCTCCTCCTCCAGATGTACCAACGAAGAGAACTATCTGATGCAAAAATTCATCCGCGCAGTTGTTGGCACTAATAATATTGACGGTTGCGCACGTGTTTGCCACTCTCCTACTGCTTTGGGTATGCAACGGGCGTTTGGTACCGGGGCAGCCACAAATTCTGTAGAAGATCTGCATTATACGAATTGCATGATGGTCATTGGTGCCAATCCTACAGCCGCTCACCCTGTGACTGGAGCAAGAATAAAGCAACAGGCAATGAAAGGCAAGACCCTCATTGTGATCGATCCACGTAAAACAGAGCTGGCAAAATATGCTGACCATCACCTCGCACTTCGACCTGGAACCAATGTTGCAGTGCTCAATATGATGATGCACTATATACTTAAGGAAAACCTGCATGACCAGGAATTTCTGTCTGCCAGAACAGAAGGGTTTGATGGTTTCAAAGAAGAAATCCTGAACCTCGATATTGATAAAATGGAAGCTGTCTCAGGAGTAGATCGTGAACAAGTCCGTGCAGCAGCTATTGCTTATGCATCTGCAGAAAATGCAATGTCTTTCCATGGTTTGGGTGTGACAGAACACAGTCAGGGAACTTACACGGTTCAACAGATCGCCGACCTGGCAATGATCACTGGAAATATTGGTCGTCGTGGTGTTGGAGTTAATCCACTAAGAGGACAAAACAATGTCCAGGGATCCGCTGACATGGGCGTTCAGCCTCACCAGGGAGCCGGTTATCTGGATGTAACCAATCCTGACATCAATAAAGCCTACAAGGATTTTTATGGTGTAGAGGTACCGTCTGAGATAGGTTATAAAATTCCTGAAATGTTTGACGCCGCCCTTGCCGGACAGTTGAAGGCCATCTGGATTATTGGTGAAGATGTTGTTCAAACGGATCCGAATACACAAAAGGTCATTAAGGCCTTGAAAAACACCGATCTCGTCATCGTTCAGGAGCTTTTCATGACCGAAACTGCTAAATATGCCGACGTAATCCTGCCGGGTGCTTCCTTCCTGGAAAAGAGCGGAACCTTTACCAATGGCGAACGAAGAGTTCAGCGGGTAAATGCAGTTGTTAAACCTGTAGGAAATTCCAAGGTTGATGGTCAGATCATCATTGATGTGATGAACCGCATGGGCTACAATCAGGCAGATTATACGCCTGATGGTATGCTGGAAGAAATTTCCCAAATCGTTCCATTCTTCAAAGGTATTTCCTGGTCAAGATTGGGCAAAAACGGACTTCAATGGCCAGTTGCGGAAGACGGCACAGATACCCAAATATTACACACTGAAACCTTTAAGCGCGGTCTGGGACGAATCGATTTCTTCCCGTTTGAAGAGTCCAATGAACTTTTGGAACATCAGGAAGAATATCCGTTTATTCTTACAACCAACCGGAACCTGGAGCATTACAACTGTGGAGCTATGACCCGCAGGACCAATAATGTGGAAATCAGTACGGAAGATCTGCTATGGATCAACCCTGCGGATGCTGAAGCTAAGGGTATCAAGGACGGAGAGCTGATTTGTGTAAAATCACCAAGAGGCAAAGTCGATATCAAGGCATTTGTAACGGATGGTGTTAAACCGGGAGTTTTAAGTACCACTTTCCATTTCCCCGAGATCATGGTTAATAACCTCACTTCAGACGTACATGATTCTCAAGCCATGTGCCCTGAATACAAGGTTGTGGCTGTGGATATCAGGAAGGCTAAAAATACTGCGTTCAGGAAAGCAGGTGAACTGGTGGATTAATTTTTTCCATTGATAGTAACTTTTTGCCTAATCTTGGACTTTTGCCATTTCGATTTGGCATTACTACTTCTAATCCACTGAAAATCAGCTGTGTTTTGATAAGTGAATTCTATTAGGATATCGAGAAAAAAACAACATTTAAAAATTGAATTTTTGTTTGACATATTGGGTTATAGAAAAGATTGCTGCTTTGTATCTGGTATGCCTCAAGCCGGCGGGCTCTTCCTTTTTGCATTGCCAAAAAAGGAAGCAAAAACGCTAGACGGGCCAATGTGGCTTTTCTGGTTTTGATAGGAATTGGTAAGACAAAAGTTTAGAAAAAAGGATATTCATCGAACCAAAATTGCTGCTTCTTTATAGTGCTGGAATTGCTGAGGTGATAAAATATTTTAGGCATTTAGTGATTGAACTTCTTTTTTGATTTCACTTTCGGTAGCCCTATTAGCCGCGGACACAATTTTGGTGGGGTGAGCCACTGTGGCCCGTCGGGAAATTATCGTTTCATTGGAAGCAGATGAATATGAATCCAAAATACACAGCGGCCCCAAGAGATAAAAGGCGTCAACGGCTTCGAGGAACGACTTAAAGCACAAATGATTATTTCTTGAACAGGTTTAATCAACCCGAAAGACTTAAGGAACTCAAAAAGTGTCGTTAATCGGGGAAGTAGGTTTTTATCAAACGAAACGGTTTGAGTAAAAAAACATTTTTCCAATTCGGAAAACCAGGAAAAGTCCCGCCGCCTTGTATTTTAAGGCTTTTTTGTATCCTTTTTTAGCCGGAAAAAAGGATATGCCTCGCCGGCATAAGGCGTAGTGAAGCGAAAGAACTATTAGATTCGAATAGCAGAAAATGAATATATAAACTACAATATTTTTTCCATTTTCCCAACCTGAAATCAGATATTAATCGGGAAAAATTTTTTTGAAAATTGGCTAAAGCCTAGCTAATAAATTTGTTATTATTTTTAGGTGTAGGTTACTTTAATTTACCCTCAAATTGTTCATTACTCAGAAAAATCTAAATCATGTCAGAACAATTAACTGGAAAATTAAATCCAATTCAACTCGAGTTATTGAAATTGTTTTCAACCAATATCTCTGATAGTGATTTGTCAATTCTTAAAAAAATCCTTTTAGATTTCAGGATGAAAAGGGCTGTTGATGCCGCAAATGAAGCCTGGGAAGAGAAAAACTGGACTGAAAAGGATGTCCAGCGCATACTAGATACTCATATGCGAACTCCTTACAAATCTCAGGAAGAACACCTTAAAAACAAATAATTAAGTGAAAATACTTCAATGCCAGTCACACCTTTTTGATTTGCCTGAGGAGGTGCATTACTTAAACGCTGCCTACATGTCTCCGATTTTAAAAAGTGCAGAGGCAGTGGGCCAGGAAATGGTATCTTTAAAATCAAGACCTTACCAGATCAGCCCTGTTGATTTTTACACAACAGTTGATAAAACAAAAGCGGCGTTTTCCAAAATCATCAATGCGGATGATCCGGGCCGGGTCGCTATTATCCCTTCCGTTTCTTATGGCATTGCCAACGTCACCAATAATATTGACCTGCAACCAGGAGAGGAAATATTGATGCCTTACGAGCAATTTCCGAGCAACTATTATTCCTGGAAAAGATTGGCTGACACCAATGGCGGAGTTATTAAATCAATAAAATCTCCCGCGGCAAAAAAGAAAACTGCCCTTTGGAACGAGGCCATCCTTGAAGCCATTACCACCCAAACAAAGGTGGTCGCCATCAGCAATACCCACTGGGCTGACGGAACGATATTTGATCTGGAAAAAATTGGTGCAAGATGCCGGGAAGTTGGTGCTTACCTGATTATTGATGGCACCCAATCCATTGGAGCCTTACCATTTGATCAAAAAAAGGTCCAGGCCGATGCCATTATCTGTGCCGGTTATAAATGGTTATTGGGCCCATACAGCATTGGAGTAGCCTACTACGGCCCAAAATTTGACACTGGTATTCCTATTGAAGAAAACTGGATCAACCGACACGAAAGCGAAAATTTCCAAAACCTTGTCAACTACCAGGATAATTATAAACCCAAAGCAGCAAGGTATTCAGTTGGTGAACAAAGTAATTTCATTCTAATACCCATGCAACTACAGGCTTTTGAACAAATCCTGGACTGGGGCGTCCATAATATTCAAAATTACTGTAAGGAATTAACAAAAGATGCTTTAAATGAACTTCAATCGCTTGGCGTAGATCTTGAAGATGGTGAAAACAGGGCACATCACCTGTTCGGAATGTACTTAAATGACCGTTTCGATTTACAGAAGCTTAAAGAAATATTAGCCGAAAATAAAGTTTTTGTCTCTTTCCGGGGGAATGCAATTCGTGTTGCACCCCATGTATACAATCACCAAAAAGATTTGGAAGCATTAGTCAACTGTTTTAAAAAATTGAGGTAATTTTGTGCCTTAATTTAACCGACATTTAAGTTAATAAATCAATAAGGCTGATGGCAATTGCTGAAACCAAGTTCAATTTTCCCGGACAAACAAATTTCTATCGTGGTAAAGTAAGAGACGTGTATACCGTCAACGATAAACTCATCATGGTTGCTTCTGACAGAATATCTGCCTTCGACCACGTTTTGCCCAAACCTATTCCGTTTAAAGGTCAGGTACTCAACCAATTGGCAACCCATTTCCTCAATGCAACCAGCGATATTTGCCCCAACTGGCTTTCAGCCACTCCTGATCCAAACGTGGCTATTGGAGTTGCCTGTAAACCTTTTAAGGTCGAAATGGTTATCAGAGCTTATCTGGTAGGGCATGCCTGGAGAGAATACAAAGCCGGAAGGAGGACCATTTGCGGCGTACCAATGCCCGAGGGAATGAAAGAAAATGACCCCTTCCCCTCTCCAATCATCACCCCGGCTACCAAAGCTGAAGAAGGACACGATGAAGATATTTCCAGAGAAGACATCATTGCTCAAAATATCGTAAGTGCTGAAGATTATGCCATCCTTGAAAAATATACGTACGCTCTCTTTGAGCGCGGCACCAAAATGGCTGCTGAACAAGGCTTGATCCTGGTAGATACTAAATATGAATTTGGTAAAAAAGACGGCGAAATCTATCTTATAGATGAAATTCACACCCCTGATAGTTCCAGGTATTTTTACAAAGAGGGCTATGAAGAAAGACAGCAAGCCGGCGAGCGTCAAAAGCAGTTATCTAAAGAATTTGTAAGAGAGTGGCTTATGGCCCATGGTTTTCAGGGACTCGAGGGGCAAATGATGCCAATTATGCCGGATTCATTTGTTGATGAAATCACAGACAGATATGTAGAATTGTTTGAAAAGGTAACCGGGAAAGCTTTCGACAAGGAAGAATCTGAGGATGAAAACGAACGTATTCGAACAAATGTGACGCAGTGGTTAACAAATAATTCTTAAAAAACCAGAGGTTGTCTCATAAGTAGTACTTTATGAGACAACCTTTGGTTTATCTTGATTTTGCCGCTTTTACAAACTCGCAGTTTTAACAACCTGCTTCTTTTTGATTGGTATTTGATTACCTACCCGTTTCTTGGAAGCACATTGCTGCGGCTGGCAATTACTTTTATCTTTTCCTTTAAGTGCCTCTATATTTCAAACTGCCTTTGCGCAACTACTTGAATTACAACAGACTGGAATACAATTTTCGGATGGCTGACAATTAGCCGGGTCACAGTTCACTGGAACACATTT
>QQUB01000889.1 GCA_008501835.1 Bacteroidota bacterium | reverse complement strand
AAGAAAGGTAACTGTTTGCTTTATTTCTTTGTTTTTCTTTTGTTTTTGGTTGCCCTCGTGGTTTGGCTTTACAATTACAACTTCAAGTTTATGGGCTAAGCCCTGAACTCGAGGCAAAACGAAAAACAACGCTGCACTGTTTTTTATTGGCAAAACGGTCAGCTTTAAACTTACAGTCTCGAAAATCCATTTTCGAGCATACCTGCAACAAAACAACAAGGATTGGAAGGAATGGAAACATGATTGCATGACTTCCATTCCTTCTGGTTTTTATCCTCATTAATTCCTGCTCGCTACGATCGTAATATCCAACGCTACTTTGTCGTTGATGATTTTGTCCTTTGCGGTGCCTAAGGCTCCGGAATTGAACATTACGTCCCACTCAGTTCTGTCGATTACAAAACTTCCGGTACTGGCGGAAACACCGGTTTCAGATCCAGCCACTTTGGCATAGAAAGAAATACTTTTGGTTATACCTTTAATGGTGAGGTTTCCGGTGATTGACTGGCGCCCGTTACTGTTCTCTGAACTTGGTACAGCTTCGGTAATTTCAAAAGTTGCTGTTGGATGATTAGCTACGTCAAAAAAGTCACCACTTTTTAAATGTGACTCCAGATCTGATTTCATCGATAAATCTTCCAGGTCGAGGTCCACGATTGAGTTCATATCAATGGTGAAAGATCCAGCAACTACTTCACCATTTTCTACATGTACAGTTCCGGCGGAGATATTGATAGCGCCATTATGGCCACCACCCATCAGTTTTGTTGCTTTCCAGGCTACATTACTGGCGTCTGGGTCAACAGTGAAAGCTTCAGACCCGGCAGTAGGTTTTGCGGTGGTTGTTGATTGAGCCTCTCCGGCTGGTGCTTCTTCCCCTGCAGGAGCATTATTACAGGCAAAAAAGAAGAGCAGAATAGATAATACGGATAAATTAAATATCGATTTCATGAAAATAGAGGTTGTAATTAAAAAGTGCAAATATAACCATACCCTCAATTTTTTTGTTGCCTCATTGACAATAGACGTTTATTTGACTGTTTTAATTCAAAATTTATTTGAGGACAGGCGGATATTGCTCTTTGTATCGAATTTTTAATTAATTTTAGCTTTTAATTTTTATTCGCAAAGTTTATCTAATACGCAACTAACTATGAAGTGGACTAATACAATTTTTTCTGTATTGCTCTTTTTTTCAGGACTTAGCATAGCCAATAGCCAGGTCACCTGTGAGTTTACCCTCGAACTCTTTGATTCTTTTGGAGATGGTTGGAATGGCGCAAGTCTCGATATTGAGTTAGACGGAGTGACAACCAATTATACATTTGACTTTACTGCGCCTGATCCAAGTTATATTTCTTTTCCTGTGATTATTACCGGAACTCAGAGCATCAATATAACCTATAATTCAGGGTCCTGGGACAGCGAAGCTTCCTACAGGTTAATGGATCCGGTGGGTCAGGTGATATTCGAAGATGGTAATCCACCCCTTGTTGGATTGGCATTCTCCGGAGAAGTTTCTTGTCCTACTTGTCCTCCACCGCCACCTTCTTCAGTGATCATTTCTGATATTCGTGCTTTTTCTGCCGATGTGACCTGGGCCGGTTCTGTGCCGGATGCTACATATTTGCTCGAATATGGTAGTCCTGGTTTCATGCAGGGGACAGGGGAGATCATTTCCACTACAGAAACGGAATATACCCTTACAAACCTTGAGCAAGATACAGAATATGAACTCTACCTTTCTGTTGTTTGTGAAGATAACGATACTACAACGCTGATCAATTCTTACTTTTTCGAAACACTTATCGCAATTGATCTGGGGATTTCCGGATTGGTCAACCCGGTGTCGGGATGTGCTTTGGGTATGTCAGAAATGATGACAATTGAGTTGCACAATTACGGAGGAGCCCCTCAAACATTTATTCCTTTTAATTACAGCATTAACGGCATAATCAGTAACATCAATCATCCAATTGATGGTGTTTATACCGGTGTGTTGGGAATCGACAGTTCTGATATCATGGATTTTGATATGAATTTTGACTTCTCCATTCCAGGGGAGTACGAAATTCAGGTGTGGACCGAAATGGAAGGAGATACCGTATTTACCAATGATACATTCTCCATCACCATCATCAATACGCCTGTTATTGCAGAACTCCCGGTTTATGAAACCTTTGATACGGAAGAATATAGTGGATGGGCGTTAGGACAGGAGGGCCAAAACCAGACATGGGAATTGGGTCAGCCGTCTAATACCATCATTTCCAGTGCAGCCAGTGGTCAAAATGCCTGGGTGACTAACCTTGACGGATTTTACAACAATAGTGAAAACTCCTATATAGAATCTCCTTGTTTTGATTTCTCTGGATACACCGAAGATCCGGTGATTGATTTCAATATGTTTATTGAATCGGAATCCAATTTTGACGGGATGTGGCTGGAGACTACCATTGACGGAGGACAGACCTGGACAAAACTCGGACTGGTAGGAGATGAAGGCGTTAACTGGTACAATCAGGTCGATAATATTTATGGCGACTGGTGGAGTGGTCAGGGCGTATTTAACGGTTGGGTAATGGCCTCCCACGTTTTGGAAGGAACAGCCGGTTCAGCGGACGTTCGTATTCGCTTTGCTTTTGGATCTGACGGTTCAGTACAAAGAGAAGGCGTTGCGGTGGATAATATTTACATACACGAAGCAATATCTACGGATATTTCCCTTTTCGGCGGCTCCAATGAAAGCGAGGAAGAATGTGGATCTGCAGTTGATCATATAACGGTAACCTTGTTCAATCATGGAACAGACACACTGACAAACATCCCACTTTACTTCCAGGTCAATGATGATGATGTTGTTTCCGAACCTGCTATAGGTGTTACTCTTTTACCAGGGGAACAGGAAGTTTACTCATTCAACACTCCTTTCAATTCGCTTGATTTGACAGATTATACGGTAACTATCTGGACAGATTTAGCTGACGAGAACGCTGAAAACAACCAGACCATTTTTGTTTCGACTGCTCTCATAAACGAGCTTCCTTTAGCTGAAGACTTTGAAGATGGTGGTGCAGTGCCAAATGGATGGGTATTTGATCAGACTTTCAGTATCATTCAATTCCCTAACGCACATAATAATCCTACTTATAACATCGGTGATAACCTGTACAGCGGTGACCAGATCTTCCAGGCTACGACGCCTTGGTTGGGTACTGTAGAAGAAGGACAATCATTATCTTTTGAATACAGATATGCAGACTTTTTTGCAGGTACCGAAGCCACAATTTTAGGCTCCAACGACAGGTTGGAAGTTCAGGTAGCACTTTTCTGTACGGATGAGTTCACCAATATTTATACTGTTGACCAAAGTAATCATGTACCTTCAGCTGATTTTACAACAGTTAACATTGACATGAGTGAATTTGCCGGAGAAAGCATTAAAGTACGCTTCCAGGCTACCTGGGGTGAAGGAGATTACTGGATTGACATAGATAATGTCAACATCTTCAGTTGTCCTGAATCACTGGACATTGCCTTTGAGGTAACCAATGAATCTGCGGAGGGTATGTCAGACGGAAGTATTGAAGTATTACCTGGTGGAGGTTCAGGGCCTTACACTTACTTGTGGAATAACGGTGATACGACCAGTGTGTTAACCGATGTACCTGCGGGTAATTATGCAGTTACGGTAACGGATAACTTTGGCTGTAGTGATGCAATAGGTATCCTGGTAGAAATTGGCGTTATTGCTGTAGATGACCCGGAATTGATCCAGGAAGTTTCCTTGACTCCGAACCCGACCAACGGACTTACAACTTTGCGTGTAAACTTTGCAGAGGCTACCGATGCTCAGATTCGCGTTATGAATTTGCTCGGCCAGCAGGTCTTCCGACTGGAAGACAGGCATGTGGTCAACGGGGAATACATTTTAGACATTGGAGATCAACCGAATGGTGTTTACCTGGTAAGCGTCAGTACTGGCGGTGAAGTCAGGACCATGAAGTTGGTCAAATCATAATTGAATTTGATAATTTATTGAAAAGGGGAACGCGTTCAGCGTTCCCCTTTTTGTTTCTCAAGGGACAAACTTTCAAACAGGTTCAAGTTTTCTTTGGCTTAATTAAACAATTTTCCTTTTCTTGCATTTTATCTTTGAATTCGTTTTATCGGATGATTAGTCGGAAGACAACTGTATTAAATGGAAGAGGAATTTTAGCCATCAGCCTGATAAAGAAAGGGCAGGTCGCATACCTTTCTAATTGACACAGTCCTTCCTTAACAAAATAGCAGAAATAATTGAACGGATGAAATGAGCCTGATATTCTTAGATCAAACCTTATGCGAAAGATTGAGAATATTAAGGGAAAACGAATTGGTTGCCTCTTTTTTAAAATTTTGGTGATTATTTCATTTTCGATCATTTCCTAATTTTTGAACAGATGAAAATTGGAATCGTTTGTTACCCGACCTTTGGCGGTAGCGGAGTTGTGGCAACTGAGTTGGGACTCGGTTTGGCGCAGAAAGGACATGAGATCCACTTTATTACGTATAAACGCCCTGTTCGTTTATCAGCTTTCCACGAGAATATTTATTTCCACGACGTAATGACCAGGGATTACCCTTTGTTTGAATACGCACCGTATGAAACTTCGCTGGCCAGCAAATTAGTGGATGTTGTGAAATTTGAGAAGCTGGACCTATTACATGTTCATTATGCTATTCCTCATGCTGCGGTAGCTTATATGGCCAAAAAGATTCTTATCTCCCAGGGAAAATATGTACCTGTGGTGACGACGCTTCACGGCACGGATATCTCTTTGGTTGGGAAAGACAGGTCTTTTGCGTCTGTAGTAAAATTTTCCATAGAAAAGTCGGACGGAGTGACTGCGGTTTCCGAAAGTCTCAAGCAACAAACCTACGAGCATTTTGGGATCGAAAATGACATAAAGGTAATTTATAATTTCATCGATTTTGAAAGGTTTACCAAGACCAATAAAGATCACTTTAAAAAGGCTATTGCTCCAAATGGGGAACGTATTCTTACCCATATTTCTAATTTCCGAAAGCTCAAACGAGTTGACGATGTGATCCATGTCTTTCATAAGGTCAATAAAGAAATTCCAAGTAAATTGTTGTTGATTGGCGATGGCCCCGAAAGACAAAATATGGAGGACCTGTGTCGTAATCTGGGATTGTGTGAAGATATTCGCTTTTTAGGCAAACAAGATGCGGTGGAGGAGCTATTGGCAGTTTCCGATTTGTTTGTGATGCCTTCTGAGTCAGAAAGTTTTGGACTGGCTGCCCTGGAAGCCATGGCTTGTCAGGTACCGGTGATCTCGTCCAATGCGGGTGGTCTTCCGGAAGTTAACGAACATGGCGTAACCGGATTTCTTAGCGAAGTCGGGGATGTAACAGGTATGGCCAATAATGCTATTGCCATACTTCAGAATGAAAAGGTCCTTGCCGAATTCAGGGAAAATGCTTTGGCGCAGGCAAAACGTTTTGATATCCAAAACATTTTGCCTCAGTATGAAAACTACTATGAAGAGGTGCTTGCGCATGCTAAAGCTACCAAACCTGCGGAAGTGCCTGGAGTTGATCTTTAGAAACCTTTGTTACTGAAATTAAGCTTGCATCAACGTACGCACCGAATGAATTCGGTGCGTCGAGCCGAATGAATCTTGCCTGGCCAGGAAGACAGGTTCGGCGAGTACGAAATTGCTTAAAAGCCTTAAATCTTCACCAATAGTTCAGCAGCTTTTTCCAGTGTTTCTTTTTGTTTGGCAAAACAAAACCTTACCACCCTGCTCTGAGGTGTTTTATGGTAAAAGGGAGAAACCGGAATGGTGGCCACCCCAAATTCTTTGGTGATTCTCGCAGCAAAATCTGTATCCTGTTCATCACTTATGGCACTGAAGTCGTACATGTGAAAATAGGTTCCTTCACATTTTAATGGTTTGAAACGACCGGCTTGCATCATATCGAGGAAGTAATCTCTTTTCTCCTGGAAGAATTGACTCAATCCCAGGTAGGTCTGTGGGTCTTCCATGTATTCTGCTAAAGCAAATTGGATTGGTGTATTTACTGAGAAGACATTGAATTGATGCACCTTTTGAAATTCGATCATTAGCTCTTCCGGAGCCACGGCATATCCCATTTTCCACCCGGTATTGTGAAAGGTCTTGCCAAAAGAAAAGGTGGCAAAACTTTGTTTACGCAGTTTGGGGTATTGAAGGATACTCAATGGTTTTTTCCCATCATATACTAAATGTTCGTACACTTCATCGCTCAGAACGATTATGTTTTTACCGGCAACCAACGCCTCAAGATTTTTATAATCTTCATCTTTTAAAGTCACTCCTGAAGGATTGTGAGGACTGTTTATGATGATCATTTTGGTCCTTTCCGTCACTTTTTTTCCAAAGGCTTCCCAGTTGATCTGATAATCAGGACTCTGAATGGGGTAAGGCACAGGAATGCCGCCATTGATCTCAACGCCTGGCTGATAAGAATCGTAAGCTGGTTCCACGAGAATAACCTCGTCTCCCGGGCTTACAAATGCAGAGATGATGGTAAAAATTGCCTGCGTTGCTCCGGCAGTAACGGTGATTTCTTTGTCGGGGTCAACCTGGATATTATGAACTTTTTCAATCTTTTCAGTGATCCGTTCGCGTAAAGCAGGGACGCCTGCCATAGGAGCATATTGATTATACCCCTTTTGCATGTATTTAAAAACGAGTTCATTGAGTTTTTGTGACGATTCGAAATCCGGGAACCCCTGGGCCAGATTGATGGCATTATATTTTCTGGCCATAGCTGTCATGACGGAAAAGATAGACATTCCCGTTGAGGGGAGTTTTGAATTTATTTGCATACTGGTTGCTGATTCCTGGTTGCTGGTTACTGGTTAAAACAAACCAGAAACTAGCAACCAGCAACCACCAACCGA